>CAZDJH010000193.1:4753-7452 GCA_964505645.1 uncultured archaeon
CGGAGCACACACACACCATATAATGAACTTGAAACCGTCACTATTCTTGATGATTTCCTGCAATCCGAAAAAACATTGACGCTGGATGATAAAATTAAAAAGACCCTAAAGAAACTTATCGCAGATTCTAAAGTATTTGAAAATGAAGGCACAAAAACAAGATATGGGACCGTTGAGCAAGGAGAATTAATTACTGCCGAAGAAATTTATTACTCCTTCGATGAGGTTAAAAAATTAGTTATTAATTTAAACCTCATCATAAATCACTAAATTTCTTTCCTTAGTTTTACTTCTGAAAAAATGGATGATCATGACTTAATTAAAATCATTAATAAATCAAAGATTTTAGGAGAAAAATTACAAAAATGGATATAGACCTATCTTATCTTCAAAATGAATATTTTAGGGACAAATTAAGACGATATCTTGAAAGATTATTTCAGATCGATAAAAAAATTATCGGTTTGTTATTATTTGGGTCAATAGCTAGAAATGAGGCAATATATTCTGAAAAGAAAATAAGTGATATTGATTTAATTGTAATTTTTGCTAATGGAGAAATTCCAATTTCCCATAGAAAACGTAGCGACCTCAAAGTCGAGCTGATGAGGTCCGTTCTAGGCCATATTGACTCGATTTGGATGACAGATCAGCAGTTCAAAAAGGCAGTTCAAAATAAAATGGGGCTCCTTTTAACGGCTCTCAGTGAAGGAAAAATTCTTTTTGATCCCAACCACTTAATAACTGAACAAAAAAAAAAATTATTTAAGGAATTAAAAGATAAAGGCGTGATAAAGCGAAAAAACTATTGGCGTTGGCCCTTGAAACATTTGGGGGAGGAAATTGAGTGGTAAAATTTTCATTCACTCTTATCAGATGTCAATGGATACTTTTAATAATATCTTCACTCAGTTCGTCTAGAGCTAATTTTTCCATGTTTTTGGCGGCAATCCTAAGTAATAAATAAAATTACCTTATTCTAAAATTTAAAGTTTCCATAGTTGAAAGATGAAAGTATTAAAAGCTTATGAAAACTATAGACTTTACCGAGCTCGATTATTTCGGGATCCGGGAGGATCCGATGATTAAGGGGACTATAAAGGGGCCCGGGACAACTAAGATGCGCCATTATTTGGGATTCTCGATCGAACGGAATATAAACTGTTTGAGTCAGTAAGGAAGTTATTTAACGGGCTAAAATCGCCATTTTGGAATAGACCGTACTCATGGTAAAGCAGACTGATTAAATTTTTAAGGCTGGTACACATCTTTTTCATTGATGTTTTTGATGTGACAAGCTCAGTACGGCTTGTGAACTCTACAATCAATTCCTTATTTATTACGTTTTCCAATGCTTTATAATCCTTAATCGCACGATGTTGGATTAGATAATAAAAAAAGCCTTGGACATTTTCAATTTTTTTGTCAATAGTTGTTCTTAACAGCCCTTTTTCTTCTAAAAAATATTCAAGATCCAGAAGAATCCTTTCAATATGGGTAATGAAATCGGATTCAGCACCTAATTCTTCGCACTTCCCGCCCGCCCACTCGTAAAAAGCGGGGCTCCATTTATTAGGGTAATATAGGCATTGAGTGGAGCACCTATTACATTCATTAATCATCATCCCGATACTCTCGGAAATTACCTTATATACTACTTGATTGGACATAAAAAATTGCAATGTTTTAAAATATTGGCGGCACCTGTCATTTATTTCACTATCGAATAGTTTTTCACTTATGGGAAGACCTCCGAGTGCCTTATTATTAATATTAGACAAGAAAGAATCTGCAACTTTTTTAGAAATCTCAAAACAGAGGTTAATAAACTTCTCCGAAGAAATTAACGGTACGAAATCGATTTGTGTTTCATGAAAGTGTGTCATTAGGACGTGTGTTAGTTCGTAAATAAATCTATTCTTTAATATCAAATCCGACTTATCCGGGAAGAAATAGAGGGGATCATGAATAATTGAGTTGAGTTCTTCTGTACGCATGTCGGTTAACATAGGTGTTTCCTCAAGTATATCAATTGATTTTGAAATCAATTGTTCCGTTGATATACGAAGCGCATTAAACTGAGTATCCGTCATATCAAGACCCTCCAAGGAATCCCTCGGTTTAATTCTCTCAACAAGCCAAAAGCGTTGCATAAAGTTAAAGAACCGTGCGTGATCTAATTTGATTAATAGATAGAGGGAGTTTTTATATGGTTTTAAGAGTTGATGGGATAAGCTAGCTAATTGAAGGTGGAGATCAAAATTGAAAGGGAGAAAGTGCAACAATTGGCAAGTTAGAACCATTGAGTTATAGAAATACCCCCCCGAGCGGAGATTACTAGAGAGATCCTTGTAAAACTCGAGTATAAAGGGGTTTAATTCTATACTTTTTAAAAAATCTTGGATAGCCGTTAAAAAATCACATTGCGCAACCCTCACCTTGCCCCTAAGATATATTGCCCTCGCATTCTCCGGATAACGGTCGATAAGTGTGTTTAATAAACTCAGTGCTTTTTTGTATTTACCATCGTAATAATTGTCTAATGCATTTTGAATCAGGGTTTTATCTTTTCTTTTTGAAAAATATTCGGGAAATTCACGATAATCACAAGATCTTATTAATTTAGTCTCCATCTGTGGGTTACTGACTACATCTTTAAGGAAATCTATTTTCTTTTTAACGTTTATTTTAATCCCCTT
>CAZDJH010000194.1:0-7434 GCA_964505645.1 uncultured archaeon
CGAAATTCATCCCCTACATAAATGTAGGGGACTTCTTTCGCAGTCAGTTAAAAGTTTTTTAAACTAAAAAGTTAAGATTGAAAAAATTGTTGGGCCCTTCGGTAAAGATCCTCGCGATGACCCCTAAATGAGTGCCCCCCCTTCTCAAAAATTACAACATTTTCTTCCGGTAAATCCAAATGGGTTTTTATTAAATCTAGATTTTCGAACGGAATTTGCCTATCGTCCTTACAATGGGCAATCAGAATGCGATTTTTATTTTTTGGGTTTTTTTGAAGGAAATTCATGGGGCTAATTTTCTTTATAACATCTTCGGGAAATCGAATTTTGGAAACGCTGTGATAATCATAACGTGTACAACAAGACACTATCTTCTTTACCCGGTCATCGATAAATCCTTCCGTCAATATAATCGCTCCTCCTAGGCTTCTCCCGAATAGATATATCTTATCCTCCCTAATCATATCGGAGTATTTTTTAGAGAGCCAAGAGATTGTTTCAGAAAGGTCAGTAAATATTTTTGGGAGTTGCTTCAGCCAGTTCCTTCCAGTTTGCTTTGCTGTTTCTCCATGAGCTCTATAATCGTAAGAGATGACATTTGACCCTGCTTGGGCAAATTTTTCCGAAAAAAATCTCACAAAAGAGCTTTCGCGGGTGTTGAGGAGTCCTGGGCAATTAATTATCCAAGGCGCGACAGAAGGCGTGTTTGGGGAAGAATATATTGTTCCCTTTAGAAATAAGGGGTCCTTCTTGACTGGTATATCAACATACTCTCTTTTCATACTCACTCTCCTATTTATTAGCTGCGATTTTAAAACTCCATTTTTTTCTTGCTGTTTTGTTTTTAAAATATAGGTATTCTATTAATTTTTTCTAATTCAAGGAACGAGATTTTATATTAAAATAATTCTTTTTTATTATGTTAATACATTTTCATATCTTTTTTAAAAAGTAAAATCATTACGCTTTCCTATGAAAAAAATACAAGTTCAATGCCCAAAATGTTCTAAAATAGGATACATCAATGTAGGAGATGAGAACTTGGAAAACATCGAAACGGGTTTATTAGCTATAGAAATCGCTAAAAATTTTATCTGCGAGCACTTTTTTGTTGTATATATAGATAAAAATGGGGATGTCCGAAACTATTGCATGGCCGATTTTCAATTAGAAGTCAAGCAGAGTGTGAAGGAAGGGCATCAACTAGACCAGCAGATTGAGGACCTGGACCTTTTCTTAATTAAGATTAATATTTTTCCCCAAATCTTAACATATATGATAAAAGCAATTGTTTTGAGAAAAAGTATCCTAATTATAACAAAAGACAGTCTATTAGACAAACATATAGTTAAATTTTTTGATTATATTACTCAAGATTCATTTGAGTTGAATTTAACTGTTATAACCATAGAAAAGTACAAAAAGATGGAAGTCAATAATGATTTCGACATCATCTTTCAAGGGAATAAAATTATTAGAAATAAATCAAGTCAATTTAGTTTAGAAGAGCTGGACACAGAGGAGAGTATTGTTCAAAAGTTCCTACAAGAAGAGGATTTGACTACAGGATTAGTGGTGCTAAAAAATGAATTAACCAAATTGTTTGAAGTCGCTAAGTTTATTATACAACTTATTAAAGAAAAAGAAGAGAGAAAAAAGAAAATAAATCCAAAAAAAGTTGTCAAACAGATTGATAAAAACTATAACCTTACTCTTTCAACGAAATATTTAGATCTTGTGTACTCTATTATACAAAATTACTTCTCTCTTGGAATCCCAAAGGAAATACGAAGTGTTTTTCAGTTGTATTTGGGGATTTCATTATTCTAATTCTTATGGAGCCTATTGGAATTATAGGGAAAATTCTGCCGTTCCATAGGTAAACAATGTCAATCCGACGACTTTAAAGCTGAAAAACAAGAAAAAGATCAAAACCTCTATTTGTTCCCCAAATGCTCCTCTTAAAGCCCCCATTATCACATCGGAGATTAAAATGACTCCAGAAAGAAAGATGATAATGCCTAAAGCCATTATTAGTGCGACGTTTCGTAGGGCTGGGACTTTTATTGCCAAATTAATGAAAATAACAGGGAGGATAATCGTAAGTAGTTGGGCAAACATAAAAATGCCAGAAATAAGCGTATATCCAGATTGAGTCGAAACAGGCCAGATAAGCGCAATAAAACCAGCAATTAGGTAGATATAAGCCAAAATTCCTTTTAATCGAAATTTCAAGATATTTTTATCTAATACATACAATAAGAACCCCACCCCAACCATACCAATAAAGTTCCCAATTTTCCATAGCTCGATGTTTGGAGATATATAATATAATTCAGTCTGAAATCTAACTAAATACAAATCTACAATCATTAAGATTATTCTTAAAATAAATAAACATAACATTAAGATAAATACGCCAAAAATAAAATCAATTCTAAATTCTTCTCGTTCCTTAGTTCTTTGATAAATTTTAACTGATAAGAAGAGTAATAATAAGAATTTTCAAAGAAGTAGAATGATTATAAGGACTAAAAAGATATTAAATTCCAAAGAATAGGGCGTAATTTCCATATTACGGAAAATCCAAATTCCTTTAAAAATATTTTATTTCCTCAAACAATTAAAAATTATAAAAACGGATAATTCATTCCGTAAAAGAAGATTACATTTTTAATTAAAATGAGTAGATATGTGATCAGTCATATAAAAAGAAAAAAATAAAAAATTAAATTATAATTCTTCCTTTATATCCTCAAAGAAATCAAGGGAATCGGGATTTCTTAATGCACCGCGGTTTGCGGCCTTCATCCCCCGTAATATTTTAGTGACTGCGATTTCAACCTTCTTTCCGCTAAAGGTGTAGGGAATTTTCTCGGCAGGAACTTCTATAATCTGCCCAGGAACATGCCGTGGAGAGGTTTTACTTCTCAATGTTTTCTTTATCTTATCCTTGAGATCGTCAGTCAGTTCAAAATCTTCTGCCAATTCTGTGAATAATACCACTTCCACATTTCCCTTTTCGTCAGGCAAGCCAATTGCTAAGGAATCAACAACCTCAGGAAGCTGTTCCACCACGTTATATATTTCCGAAGTTCCAATCCTTACGCCTGAAGGTTTCAAGGTCGCGTCCGACCTTCCCCAGAAGGTGATCCCGCCAGTATCGCTATGCTCGACAATCCAGTCGCCATGGCGCCACACATTAATCCCTAAGTCATCGTAGAATTCAAAATACGCGGACTTATACTTCGACATATCCTCAGCGTCTCCCCAGAAATAAATAGGCATAGATGGCGCAGGTGCCTCGCAGACTAATTCTGCTTGTTGATCCTTCACAGCATTCCCTTCTGTATCATATGCTTGAATCTTCATCCCCAATGCTTTACCCTGTAATTCTCCCGAATAAACGGGTTTAATGGGAAGTGCTCCTGCAAAACAACCATTAATATCAGTCCCTCCTGAGATAGAATTGAAATAGAGGTCCTTTTTAATCTGGTTATAACACCATTCAAATCCTTCGGGGCTTAATGTACTTGCCGTTTGAGAAATCTCCCTAAGGGAGGAAAGGTCATATTCTTCTTTTGGTTTCAGGCCTTTACCCATTAATGTATGGATATAAGTAGCAGACACCCCAAAAATGGTAATTCCGTATTCCTCAATTAATTCAAACATCCGCAGAGGATGTGGATATAACGGATTCCCATCGAATAAAAGTATGGTTGCCCCCACTGCTAAGGAGCTTATCAACCAATTCCACATCATCCAAGATGGCGCGGTAATATAATTGATCACATCGCTTCTTTTGAGGTCGGTTGATAAAATTAACTCCTTTAAGTGATTTATCAGTACTCCACCGCCACTCTGAACCATACATTTCGGTTTTCCCGTCGTACCGCTCGAAAACATTACATAAATCGGATGGTCAAATGGTACTTGTTCAAACTCGGGCTCCGATATATCTTCGGCCGAAATAAAATCATCCCACTGGACTGCATTTGGAACATCACCTATATCAGGCTTATCATCTGAAACATAGGAAACGACCACAACTTTTTCAATTGAGGGGATCGCTTCAATTACTTCTCTCGCATTAGAAAGTGTATCAAATGGTTTATCTTTATAATAATATCCATCCACAGTAAATAGTACTTTTGGCTCTATTTGTCCGAATCGGTCTATCACGGCTCTTGCCTGCAGTTCAGCGCCACATGAAGCCCATACTGCCCCAATGCTCGTGGCAGCTAACATGGCGATCGGTGTTTCGATAAGGTTAGGAATGTAGGAAACCACACGATCTCCTTTCTCAACACCCATATCTCTAAGCGATTTCGCTAGCTGAGCCACCTTCTTATTAAGCTCTTTATATGTCATTTTTTCTGTGACCTTTGATTCCCCTTGGAAGATAAACGCCAGCTGGTCGTCTTTACACCTTAATAAGTTTTCGGCAAAATTAATCCTTGCTCCGGGAAACCAATTGGTACCCGGAAAGACCGATAAATCCTCAACAACTTTATCATAATCCTCTGAGGCAATAATATCAGCAAATTCCCACATAGCCGCCCAAAAATCTTTAATTTTGTTTACAGACCATACGTATAGATCATCAGCATCCTGAATTCCCGCATCATATTTATCATTTACAAAGTCAGTAAACTTAGTTACTTCGGCATTCTCAACCCATTCCTCTGACGGTTCCCAGAGTTTTTTTCTATCCTCGCTCATTAATATCTATCCTCACTTATTAATATAAATTATATTATGTCTAATTATGTAAAATGGTAATCAACGATAATATTTATACCTTTAGAGATGTAATGAGATCCTTTTTAGATCATATAATGAAATACTCTTTGACAAAAAGAGATGCTCAAGTAATTATAATTTCTGATTGACCTGACAAAAATATGAGTGGATACAACAATACAACAATAAAAAAATAAAAAAATAAGAAAAAAATAATTATTTAGTTTGCTTGGAGCACCAATGTAATTGCTCTGGTAAGGCGAATCACGTCCATAACTTTTCCTTGTTCAACTTTGATCTGTTCTCTACTTATAGCGTGAGTAAAATCGCCTTTTCCCTCGCAAATTCTCACTATGGCATCATTATCTCCAGACATTACAATTTCGGCGTCGGATTTAGTTCCTTCTGATAAACTCGCTGTTTGGTTCTTAACTTCTACATAAAAAGGTCCTTCACCGTTCAGATTGAACTGGAAGGACATTTCCCAATCAACATCCTTTCCTTTTACGTTTGTAACGAAAACCGATTTGGCTTTTTCAATAGTATTCATATATTCTAGGATCTCACTCAACTTTTCTTGTGCTGGTCCCATTTTATACTCCCCCCTCGTATTCTGGTTTGTTTGTCCATTGGTCGTATTCATCCTCCGGAACAAAGAAGAAGTCTGTCATTTTTCCTTCTCGCTGCTCCTTTATTTTGAATACCGCTTTTACCTTTTGCCCTTTTTTTATTTTAGAAGGCACCAAGTTTTCCGAAAACACACCTTGGAGTATAGCAGTATCTGCATCATCAAGCCGGATAAATGCCACAGCATAAGGAACCTTTTGAATGAAATCGGAAGTGGTATACCACACAATCGTGCTGACCATAATCTCTCCTGTGTGGGGCAATTCTATCCAATCGGTATCCTTATAGCAATCAGAGCACGCGATTCGCGGGGGCATCCAGACCTTCCCGCATTCCTTACATTTGGTACCTTGCAACTTCTTCTCATTCATCAGATCAATAAAAAATCTGCTCTGACCGCCGAGCGTGTACTTATAATCTATATGTATTTCGTCCCTAATTTCATGGGCTTGAAATTTTTTATCAGTCATTTGTTTGCGACCCCCTCTTCATTTTCCATTACAATTATTGCAGCATACGCGGCTCCTGGGCCCCCAATTGAATGGGATATTGCCCTTCCTTTTTCTATTGGTACTTGATGTTTTCCAGCATCTTCTCTGAGTTGTAATGCTGCTTCTCCAGTTGACATAATTCCTGTAGCTCCCACGGCGTGTCCGCATCCAATCAAACCCCCAGAAGGACAACACGGTAATTCCCCATCTATCCAAGGCCCTTCACCGGGCTTTTCATAGGTGTTTTCTATCCAAGGCCCTCCCTCTCCAAAGGGAACAAATCCTAACTCCTCATAGGAAATTACTTCTTGCCCCGAAAAGGCATCGTGTAATTCAGCAAGGTCGATTTGGTTTTTTATATTATCATAGTCAAGTCCAGCCATCTTATATGCCATCTTCGCTGCGTTTATGTTTGAATAAAGCCTACCCAAATCCTCTCGATTACCGATAAAACAATCGGTGTTTGCTGCACCTACTCCTGTTATCCATATCGGTTGTTCGATTCCGAGCTCCTTCACCTTTTCTTCACTCGCCAAGATCAATGCCGCAGACGCTTCAGAATACAGACAGCAATCCAGCATTTTAAAGGGGTAACAAATGATCCTCGAATATAATACATCATCCACCGTGAGTTCCATCGGAGATTGGGCTTTTGGATTTTTCATCGCATTTCCGTGGTTTTTGATGCTCACGAGGGCCATCTGCCTTTCTGTTGGGTTTCCAAACTCTTCATTGTGTGCATTCACCATTGAAACATATGAAGAAGCCGCCATCATCCCCATGGGATACTCGTAGGTCATATCAGCACTGTAAGCTATCGCATTAAGAACTTCTGGAGTAGTAGTGCCCGTTTGTTCGTCATAGCAATCATTACATTTCTCCAATCCAATACATAAGCATAAATCAGATAATCCCGAAGCAACTTCTGCATACGCCATTCGTACTGTATATCCTCCTGTGGCCCCTCCACTCGCGATTCTTGTTCCCGGTTTATCATTCATCCCAATATAACTATTGGTGAATATATCCGGCATGAACTGCCGTTCAAAAAGCTCATTGTAAATCCCATATACCGTCGTTTCTAAATCATTATGAGTAATCGCGGCTCCATTCCCATTTGCATCTTCTAGTGCCAACTTAGTCGCATCATATGCCAGCTCGAAATATGTTTTGTCTAAATATCGTGCCTTAAAGGGTGTTTTAGGTCAAAATCTATAAATTAGATGTAATATTCCCACACCAATTATGGCAACTTTAGGTTTTGACATGTTTTATTTCACACTTTATTTTAGTATATTATTATTTAATTGATTAACATTCAATATATTCTTTAGGTCGTTAATTACTATTTTAATTATCTATTGGGCTATTTAAATTTTATTTTATTTCACAATAATATATAAAAATTCAAAATAATTTCGCAGTTAGTTAAATAAAAAAAAAATAATCCATAATTGAATATTGAAAAAGATCTATAATATGAGAACATATATTTGGTAATTATTTATAGAAATAAGGAAAAGAAGGTATAAAAAGAAAAAAAAAAGAGAAATATTACTGTTTGGGGTAGTTT
>CAZDJH010000195.1:0-1810 GCA_964505645.1 uncultured archaeon
CTTTATTAAAATGGAAAAAAATGTCCTCTAATAGAGGTATTCCCTTTAGAAATAACTGAAAGCCAGTGGCGGCAGCATAAAAGAAGTGAATAGCGGCTTTTTCTGGTTTTTTAAGGTTCTCATATAATTGCCCAAGTGAGCTAAAGCATCTCGAGCCATAGTCGGAGAGTCTTCCTCGATGCTCTAAAGCTTTTAACAAGTGGTCTTCTGCTTTTCCGTATTCCCGTATATTCCTATATAAAGTACTGGATCCAATAAAATTTTAATGTCAATTTTTACTTTTTAATAGATAGAAGATATATTAAAAAATCAATATATACAGGTGTAATTTCACTAGACTTCACTAATATGACTACCCCAAATTCAGAAGGGCAGAAAGAAGAAAAAGATGAGACAGGTCTATTAACCTTTATTAGTATCGAAGAGGCAAGGCGGGCTATTGATAAATATGAACAGATATATAAGAAAACCGGAAAACTAAAATACATAAAAAAGGTAATAAAAATCGCTAAGAGTATCGAAGATTGGGAAAAAGCAATTGAAATTATGGAGCCAATACGAGATAAATTTATATCGGAGCAAGGAAAAAAAGACTTACCCAAAGAAGTTAAAGAAAAAATGGCACTCCTCTTGAAAGAATTAGGGATAGCAATGACTAAACTTTATCGAAAGGGATATATAAGATTTTTACAGGGAAAAAAATACCTAGAAGAGGCAGTAAATTTAAACCCCCATGATTCAGATGCACAAGCATCTCTAGGTGGAATGTGGAAAAACCTTGATAATGAAATGGCCCTAAAATGTTACAAGAATGCTTATAAACAAAACCACAAAAATCCTTATCCATTAATTAATTTAATACTATTAAGATCCTTGAAAAACAAGTCAATATCGCTTTCAAGCGAAGATATTCAAAGAATTAATGATGCTATTACTCAAAGGAAGAAGGATGTTAATCATCATGAGAAGATTCCTTGGGCATTTTTTGATTTAGGTATCCTGCACTTGCTTTTAATGTGTAATGAAAATTTAAAAGCCGATGAAAGGAAAGATAAAGTCGTTGAAATCCTCAACTTCTTGATTTTAGCAATAAGGGACAGTCAAGATGCTTGGATGATTAGAACCACACTAAAGACTTTAAACTTAGTCAACGAATTAAGAGATACGATCCCTTATTTCAAACCAATAAGAATCCTTCTTTTACTTGGTACAGCATTTTGCTTGAAACGGAATGAGAAAACTAATAATGAACTTTATATAAAAACACTTGATAGACTAAAATTGGAAGGATTAAAACCGAGAAAAGAGAATGAATTAAGAGATTCAATAATCATATTTTCAAGTGAAATTGATGGAAGTAATGAAAAACTCGAACAAAAATATTTGGATTTGTTTGAAAAAGTATATAATGAGTCAGATCTTGATATCATTGCTGCAAATACGAGTAAGAAATCAAATCAATTTTTGTTTGAATTATCAATAAGACTGGTAAATTCAAGGATTTTCATCTATAATCCTTTACCTTTACAGATCTCAAGCGACTTTACAGTTACGGATATACAACAATCTCACTCCTTTGAATTAAGCCTCTTTAATTTATTCCAATATTGGTATGATATTTTAAATATGCAAAATCATCCGGAAAAAGTGAAATTTCTAGGACTTAATGGAGGCTCTTTATATGGGTTAGAGTTTAAAATGGCGATAGCGTTTGGGGTAGGAGTGGGGATTCTTATTCCTAATGAAGGGAAGAGCTCAGAATTTTTAAAAGATCCAATGTGGCCCAAAATCTTAGATAAAAAATATGTTC
>CAZDJH010000195.1:1820-7371 GCA_964505645.1 uncultured archaeon
AGAAGCCATATCGCCTTTATCGTACCTTAGATAAAAACCCTCATATTATATTAGATTTCATTAAAAAGCCCTTTATTAAAGATAAAAATATCGAAAAATTAAAAGCCATGGCTATCGTCTCCAAGGATTGGACATGCATATATTATGTAAACTTTAATTTGGATGAAATATATTGGAACCAAATTCAATTGATCGATAAATTTATAGGTAAAATAACAATGAAGGATATTTATTTACGATTCACTGAACCCAAAAATATTAACTTAGATAAGAGTAAATATCCCACCCTTACCCGCCGAGACCTTGAACACTTAACTAAAACGCGTGAAATGATAATTGAACGCGTGAAAAAATTAACAGAAAAGGAAAATGATGAGCTTAGGGTTGAGGATGGAACGATACTTTTTAGTAATTTCAAAAAGAAGGATTATAAGATTATTTTTTACTTTAATGGAGACGCAACAAATTGGTTGAGAAGAAAAGTTTCTGCTTTCACGATTGAACTCGAAAGAAAGTTATCCATTACATTTGATAATTACCTTATTAAAGAGACTTATCCAGGTGGACCAATCATTCTTGATATCTTTTTAAGAATTTTTGGATCAGAAATTTTAAAACTCGTTCAAACTTCAGATGTCAAAAAATTTCTTAGAATTCTCGATTCATTTAAAAGTAAGCAAGAAAAAGTATCCAAACCTTCTAAAAAAGACGGGACTATATCTGGAAAAACCCCAACCTTACAGAAAAAAGAAAGGAAAGACCAACAAGAGATGAAAAAGAAAGATATCAGAGATCATATAAATTTTTTGTCAGAACTCATTAAACTGAAAAAATTAAATAAGGAAGCTGGTATAAAAGGCGAGGAAAATGATGAAATTAATGAAATTGATGCAAAGGATATAAGACTTATCAACGATCAAGAAATAGATAAAGAAAATGAGGAAAAAAATAAGAGCATTTAATTTATTCGAGATTTTTGAAAATTGATTTTAATATTTTTAATACCGTATCTATATTTCTGGAGATTAAATTAATATTATATCTTGAATAACTCTCTAGCAAGCGTTTCTCATTTTTTGCCATTATGTTTGTAAGTTCTTCAGTTAAATCTTCAGAAAGACCAAAATCATTTATAAAATCCTTTTTGACCTTACTTGGACTATAAGAGTGTCTACAAAGACCTCTCCTTACCATAATTTCAAAAAGGCTATAAGTATAATCAAATATTACTACATCTATACCTCCAACTGAGTCGATATTTTCTAAAACAACACTAATATCCGCAGGATTATAGCTGTAATTTCGATAAATAAACATGTTATTCATTATAAACTTGAAAATTTTAACGAAATCCTCAATCGAATTATTTTTCACCCAAAAATTGATAGATTTTACAACATCGACCACTTCTGGTTTTGGCGTACTTTCGATGATCTCTATTAAATCATTAATCACTTCTTGGTTGACATTTTCGTTGGTTAATAACTTTTTTAAGCTTTCTGGTTCGAGCCGTAAAATTTGGAATAATTTTTCACGTAAATCTCTTTCTTCATCGGAATCCGAATCAATGAATGTCTTTAAAGGTTTCCTAATCGTATCTGTGGCAAGACCCATTAAATAATATTTTTCTAATGAACCCAATTTAAGAAAAAAATCGTTCCATTTCATTTAAATCACATTACTGAGTATTTAATAGTTGTTCTTATTATTTATTAGTTTTTAATAGTATGAAATAATTATTAAACTTTTTTAAATAAAATAATTTAAATCCTCAATTTTTTGAATCTGCTCTGAGAGCTGTTTTATTTTAAAGGGTAGCAACTTGATTTTCTGCTTGTTAACACAAATTATTTCATCATACAGTTTCTTCTTCATAACCTCTTCACGATCCTCCATGATATCCCCAATAACAGCGAGCGCTTCTTTAGATAGTCCAGAATCTCTGAAATCTAAAAGCACTTTGTTAATGCTAACCGCTTCGTATAAAAATTCCGAAAAAACCATCTCGGTAAACAATTCTCTAATAATTTCAAAATCAACCTTTTTTATTTTAAAATTATATGTTTCATATATCTGCTGTTGAATATCCTGAAAATCACTGTAATCATAGTATAATAGCGTGTTTCTTAAAATAAAATTAAGAATGGCTCTGAATTGTTTTTTTGAATTCTTTCTTATCCACGCATTTACACTCATGCACGATTTTCTTCTTGATATTGACGGAGAATCATACCCTTTTTTAATTTCAATAAAATCATTGATAATCTTCTCATTTAGATTATGTTTGGAAAGAAATGATTTAATTGATATAGCATCTCTATGTAATAACTCGTATAATGCTTGCCGAAATTCTTTATTTTCCTTTTTAGGTTCGTCTCTGATGTTTGTTTTAGGATCCGTAAAAACACTAATGGCTAATCCTTTGAGACGATATCGTTCCATAGAATCCAGTTTTCGTATAAAGACTACCTCATCCACTCTTTTTCCGCCTCCTTATTTATTCGTTCTATAAATACTCATGAAAGGTGCTATTATGTTTAAAACTCGAAGAATGCATTTCTTCAAATTCTTTTAAGTATTGAGTGGAAGGATTTATATCTTCAGTTAATCTCAATATCTTTACTTTGTCTGAAAACCTCTGATTTAATGGAATTAATCCTGTGAAAATATATTTCCAGCGCTCTTGAAGATTTAATAAGGTTTGTTTGTTCTTTATTCGGGTTCTCCTTAAAAGCTCTGAATTTGAATAAGATTGAGTATATTCCTTCGGAATATTACTTTCTTTTTTGCCTTCGTTAATATTAGGTTCAATTAAATCTTCCAGTGGAGCATTTTGGAGGTAATTTTCTTGCTCTTTGGTTGATGCTGAAAAACTGTGGGAATATAAAGCTTTAAAAGAATCTAAATACCCTTTTTCCTTTAACTTTTTATAAAAAACACTATCTAATGGTGTTAAAATGGAAGAAAATACTGAAAATTTTCTAATATCTTTCTTTTCTTCTCTCCAATCCTTAAACAAATGGTTTAATTGAATTTTAATATCCTCTAAGTCTTTTGAAGAAGGGGCATTTTCAATGGCCTTTAATAGCTTGAAAACAATCTTTTCGATGAGTGAATCCAGTTTCTCATCAATGTTAGAAACCCCCTCCCTCAGAATAGATTCCTGATACATTTGTGCTATCTTTCTTTCTAAATCCTCAATTATCTTCGAAATCTCTTCGTTAATTTTTACATTTAATCTCTCTTCTAATTCGCTCCTAAGTTTCTTCATCAATACTTACCTTTCTAACGCATTTTTATAAATCTTTTACTAAATACAATAAAAAAACACATCTTAATAAAATTATTTATTGAATTCCTTTCTATTTTGATAGTATAATATATCATTTTGAGGTATTTAAGTTTTAACAGACCGGGAAATTATTAATTTAATTTATATTCATATTATATTAGAGATTTTTGAGTAATACTATGGTTCATATATATTTACATAATAGATGCATCTAAATACTGTCCAGATTTGTCCTGATTTTTACCAACTATGATTAATACTTATCGATTTCCCATTTATTTTTTATACCTTTTATAATATCTTTTTCATTTTCATATTCAATACAAAATTTCTCCTTCTTTTCCGCTTCAAGAAGTAGGTCAAAAATTTTGATATCCGCATTCAAAGATTCAATTTTTTGAAGATTATCTTTAGGTAATTTAAATTTAGATTTAAGTTCTTTATAAATTTCCTTATACTGTAGAATATCTTTGGGAACAAATATCAATATATTTTTCTTCTTTTTGCAAGCATATTTGAATTCATCTTCTATATATGTTGTCCCTTTGTTTTGATCCACTTTAGAACCAATTTTAGTGCCCAATATTAATATAAAACGAGAGCAATTCTCTATATTATCATGACATATCTCTCTAAAACTAGCTCCTGAATCATTTTGTAACAGATAGAATTTTTCCTTATAGGTGATCGGAATATAAATATTGTTTTCCATCTTTAGTAGATCTTCACTCACTTTTTTTACCAGTTGTTCCTTTTCAGAAGTGTGAGAAATAAAAATCTTAATCCCTTGCGCTCTTAGAATTTCATTCACAATCTTACCCGAAGGAGTAAAAAAGAAGGACCCGCCTCTTTTTTCAATTAAAAATTTTAGGCGCATATCTGTTTCCACTTCAGGGAATTTTTTCAATATCAAATCGTAGTTATTGGATTGCTCGACCAGTTTAAAGAGCTCTAGATATTGTAAATAGAATTCCAGGTTTATTCTAATCGATATCGGGGGCAATCTAAGAAGCTTTTTCTGGATCTCATGCTTATAATAAAGTTCAATATCATATAAGGAGCCAATAAGTGTAATATACGCAAACTCCGCTTTAAACCCTCCTGTTATAGCAAGCTTTATTGAAGTTCTCTTGTTATTGGTAATAATCGTTATAACCTTCTCAATTAGGCTATTAATCCCTTCATAAACAAATTGGTCGGGATCGTAGGTTAATCCTACAATTCTTTCTAGAGTAACTTTGAATCCTCGATCAGTGAAATACGCATGCAAGATTTCCGCACAAATCTCACTAATAAAGGTATCCGAATAGAGGAATATAATGAGCGATGTATCAGGTCGGAGTTCTCGATACTTTTCAAACATCGACTCCAGCGTATTTATTTCAGCTGAAGCTCTTTTTCCCCCTGCAACATTGATATAAGGTAAAAGTGCTTGTTTAATCGAAGCTTTGGTATTCTCGCTTTTTTGGGCTGCTGGGAGAGATTCAATATAATTCATTGTATTAATATTAACCCTTCCCTCGGGATGTTTCTCTTTTGATGCGCTTATTAATTGATTCAAAAACTGATAGTTTTCATTTTTTTCAGCTCCATTTGTGAGATTATCCACGTAATTTATTCCATTTGATAAAAGTGACGTTCCCGTTGTACTAACTATTAAATGTTCCCTCTTTTTTGAATTATTTTTCTCCATTTTTGTTCCTCTCATATTTGGGTATCTAATAGGATTCTATATCTTATTAATAATAACACACCCTTTTAAATCCTCTCATGAGAAAGTGAGACTTAATTATCTCCTATTTAAATATTGTTCCGATTCTACTTCTAACTCTATTACAATCTTCGAGTTGAAGCTATGTTCTATGCTACGGTCCGTAAAAGAAAAGTCTCACGAAAAGCTTTTTGTGTTTCAATCTTCGAGTTGAAGCTATGTTCTATGCTAAGCTAGAAAAAGAAATTGAAAAACTCCAACAAAAATGTTTCAATCTTCTACTGAAGCTAAGTTCTCATGCTACTGGAGTTAAGTTTTTTATAATATTATTGTCTTGACTGTTATTGGTTTATTAAGGTATACGGAAAACGAGCGCATATAGAGCCTGAGATTATAACCTTATTTGAATTGCTCACAGAATGACGAAAAAAAGAATAGAGTTCAGCTTTATACCGTTGAATTGGAGACCTAGTAATAGTAAGTTTCAATCTTCTAATGAAGCTAAGTTTTCATGCTACAGCAACTAAAGAGGGGGATGATCTAAAAAA
>CAZDJH010000196.1:0-7297 GCA_964505645.1 uncultured archaeon
GCTTAGCGGACTCGTAGGAATCCCCGTCCTTTAGGGCGGGGAGACTTCAATTCCACTCCAAAAATTACTTATAAAATCTTTTTAATTGTTGTGAAAAACATTAATAAATTTTATCCTCTAAGTCAACATAAAATCGATAAAACTAAGTTCTTTTGAGACTATAGAAAGAAATCAAAAATTTTATTTGATATCCAATCATTTATTTAATATAACAAAATTGTTTTACTTTGTAGTACTCTACATTTATAAAAATTAAAAGGTTCAAAATGTCGTTTGAAATAGAGATTCTTGAGGAGAAGGATAATCCTTTAGTTAACAGAGCAGAAGTGAAATTTAGGGTCGATCATTTAGGAGAGAGTTCTCCTAATCGGTTAGAGGTTAGAAAAAAAATTGCGGCAATGCAAGGTGCGAAAGAGCAGCTTACGATTATACGGAAGATACAATCGCAGTTTGGTTCGTTCTATTCAATAGGTAATGCGAATGTATACCAAGATATTGAAGACCTTAAGTATTTTGAGCCATTTCACATTAGAGTTAGGAATTTAGAGCCCGATAAGCGCTCGGAAATTTATAAATTAAAGCGAAAAAATCAAAAATATAGCCATTTATTCGGCTATTAATCATAAAGGATTAAATAAAATGACAGACGTTTCAAAATATTATACAATAGAAGGGGATACCCTTAAAAGAACACATCGAACATGTCCCAAGTGTGGCCCATCAGTCTTTATGGGGGATCATTATGATCGATGGGTATGTGGGGCTTGTGGATATACTCACTTTAAGCGCAAAGGGGGAAAAAGCACAACTAGAACGCGTAGAAGAAGCCCCCGTAAGAGGAAAAAATCCACTTAAAAAAAATAAACCAATACCCTATTAGTAAACAGGTTCTTTTATCTTAAAACCTCTATTATTATTTTTCAACCGTAAATTTTTCTTATTATTTATCTTTTGTAATTAATTGACATTAAATAATAATAAACTAGATTAAATTCATAAAGGGAAGGTGGATCTTATCACACAGTTAGCGCTGGGTATTGAATCAACTGCTCATACTTTTGGAGTGGGTATTGTAGATTTTGATGGTACTATTCTAAGTAAAGTAAATGATCTTTATCATCCTCATGAAGGAGGAATCCATCCAGTTAAAGCAAAGGAGCAACATTTAAATAACTTTACATATATTATAGAGCAAGCCCTCAACGAAGCTCATTGTTCTCTCAATGAGATTTCATTAATTGCGTTTAGCCGAAGCCCAGGGCTCGGACCAGTTCTTAGGATTGGCGCTTTAATTGCCCGCTTGTTGGCCCAATCACTAGAAGTTCCGCTCGTTGGAGTAAATCATTGCATTGCACATATAGAGATTGGTCGATTATTGTGTGATATTGAAGACCCGCTCACTTTATATGTTTCAGGAGGCAACACAATTGTAAGTGCCTACGAATCTGAGGCATATCAAATTTTTGGGGAGACTTTAGATATCGCAATAGGTAATATGATCGACGCTTTTGCCCGAGATATTGGATTGTCTCATCCCGGCGGTCCTAAAGTAGAGAAGCTCGCAAAGAATGCCTCTCATTATATTCCATTGCCTTATATCGTTAAGGGGATGGATCTATCCTTTTCTGGGCTCTATACAGCTGCCAAACGTTCAATAGAATCCATATCTGACGATAAGAAATATAGCATAAGTGATGTCGCATATTCATTGCAAGAAACATCATTCGCTATGTTGACTGAAGTTACAGAGAGAGCGTTAGCTCATACCGGCAAGAATGAGGTGCTCCTAACAGGAGGTGTAGCGGCGAATAAACGACTGCAAGAAATGGTACATTATATTTGCAAGGATCATAATTCGCGATTTGAAGTCGTTCCACTCCCCTTTGCGGGCGATAATGGGGCTATGATTGCATGGACAGGTATATTAAGATATAAAGCCAAGGGGGAAGATAAAATCGAAAATACAATTATAAAACCGAAGGAACGCATGGATAATATAGACATTCCTTGGAGGAAATAAATGGCACCTGACATTTTTTCCATTGAAAAGGAGGAATTGCTCAGTAAGGGTGCAGAAGCACATTTATACCACGGTAGTTGGTTTAATAAAGATGTAATATTTAAATG
Source organism: uncultured archaeon (assembly GCA_964505645.1). Lineage (GTDB taxonomy): Archaea > Asgardarchaeota > Lokiarchaeia > Sigyniarchaeales > SOKP01 > TEKIR-8. Next base: position 2,128 of record CAZDJH010000196.1, read on the forward strand.
GAGAATTCCAAAAAAATATAGATTAGAAAAATTGGACGATAGAATTCGTGTCCAAAGGACTATAAATGAAGGAAGAGCGTTGATCAATGTGAAACAAGAGGGTATTAATGTGCCCACCGTCTATGAAATTGATACCGAACAAGCAATCATAGTAATGGATTTTATTCAAGGTACCAAGTTAAAGGAACTGATGGATATGATAAACAATGAGAAGAAGGAACGATACTTCCGAGATCTTGGAAGCATGATTGCCAAATTACATCTAAGCGGGCATATTCATGGCGATCTCACCACGAGTAATATTATTGTTACCCCCGCAGAGAGAATATTTCTTATAGACTTCGGATTACACGAGTATTCTGATAGTATCGAGGATAAGAGTGTTGATATCCATCTTTTAAAGCGGGTATTGTTATCCTCCCATGGAAAGGATTATAAATTGTGCTTTAACGCGTTTCTCGATGGATATATGCAAGGATATCACACTCATGAACTAAAAAACGTACACCGCTCCATTATTTCAACCATCGATGTAATAGAATCACGAGGACGATACGTAAAAAAAACAGAGCGGTTATAGTTATATTCCCTTTCACTTAATTTAAACCCCTTTCCATCAATTTATTTCAATTTGGATTGCTTTGGGATGATATCCAGAGTGTCCTTATGGATGATTTGATTAAATAATTTTCATTTATCATAATAAAATTGCTTTAAATTCTTCATTGATTTGGGCTTCTTTAAATAGATGAATAATCTTCAAGAAAAATTATTAATATAATCGTGTCTTAAAATAATATAAGTTATAAAGTGAAAATAAGAAAGGGTATTTTCCTAAAAATAGACCTAATTCATATTAGGTCACCTTTTGGAGTCCTTTTTGTTATACACCCTATATTCGAGGTCATATTTGATGAAAATTGTAAAAACAAGCCGCCAACACAATATATCACACTTCATATTTTTAACAAAAAAATTTTTTGAGGTTTTAATTGTATGAGAAAACGAGAAAATGATCAAAAGAAAAAACCCCCCATGGAAAATATTACTATTAATATTCCCAATTTGTACGATGATCGGATCCAAGAACTTAAAGCCTTGGGATTGGTATCAAGCCGGTCAGAAGCAGTGCGAAACGCAATAAGGGATTTTTTACAAGAAGAATACGGTCTAAACCTCCACTTACTCGGATTTTTTGAAGAAGGAGAAATTGAGCCGAAAAAGTCCGAGTAATATTTTGTTTCATTCTCCCTCCCCCCCTCTTTTTTGTTTTTGGAAATATACCTCCCAATTAAGTACAATTCCCCTGCTTCTTAATGGTTCATAAAAGATTCTTACTAATCTGTAATAGGAATTGCATCATTTTGATATATCTCGAATAATATACCCTTTTCCTCTAATGGCGGGTTGAGACACTTTGTCCAAGTTTATAGTTAGAGTATGGTATGAAAAAATATTGAGATAAATGCTACCAAAATTATAACTTTTCAAGATTAAGAACGGGTTTAGGTTATGAAAAAAATGTTAAATAACATTATGTCTTGAAATAAAAAAAGTTTGATGGATACTCTTGATGAAAATTACGAGAACGCCAACCCTGGTAAAACTAAGTTTTTAAACTTTATCTTCCACGGCGTATCTTAGGGGCTTCTCGTTCTGCTTCCCTCAAGCGGACAACATCGTCCACCCTCACGGGCCCCTTCACGTTTCGCGTGAGTATTCTGTTTTTATCTCGCCCTTCTAAGATCCGGACCTTTATTTGGTTTATCTCCCCGGTAAGTCCCGTTCGACCTACCACTTGAATAACCTTCGCGGGGATTGAAGCATCCTCATTATATCCATCGAACCCCTTGTCTTTTTTTGGAGACATGTGTTTTATCCTTCTTTTTTTCCTCTTTTTTGTATTATTTTAAATTTAGAAGCTGGTTCCCGATCTCTTCGAGATCGCTTTCAATTTGCGAGGATCCTGTATCTTCGACGGCAATCGCAGAGGCGGATACATTAATCCTGACGGCATGACCCAAATCCTCTTGTTTTGAGACATATCCATAGGCAATCCCCTTCTCTTCGCAGAGGAGCGGAACATGCATTAGAATTTCGGGGGGAGTGACATCTTCGGCCATAATTACAAGTTTCGCAGTGGCTCGCTCGATTGACTTGGTGGTCTCGTTCATTCCTTTACGAATCTTGGAACCTCGAGTATCCGCAATCTTATCTAACAACCGCTTGATCGTATCTTGTAGTTTTTCTGGGGTTTTAAATTTTACATAACTCATTTCATTCACATCTCATTCAAATATTTTGTATAATATTTTCATTAATCATTGATTATATGTACACAAAGTAATCATGGATATAAAATAAATTTTTTGCTAAATGAATATTCCTTACTAAGAGGAGATATCGTGAAATCGGCGAAATCATTCCGCTCTCTCCTCATATTTCATTGAGGACTAGTCCACCCTCACAGAGGGACTTACGGCTTGATTAGGGAATTTAATTATTGTAAGCGTGGAAATTTCAATAAATCGTCTATTAAGTTAATATGGGACACTATCATCCGTCGGCAACACCACCGCTTAATCCCGAGCTTTTCAAATGCCTCTTTGGGATCTTCCCCTTTCTCTATAGATTCTAAATAGGGTTCATAAGCATGAGCAATCAAATGTCCACAAGAAAAGCATCTAACTGGAATAATCATATTGGAGTCAACAAAAAGTTAAGATATTATTGATTATGTTAATAAATCTTTATTAAAAAATTTTTTGAAAATCTCGGCTAAACTAAATGATAAAGCGAATATTATTATTTTTACAATATCTTTTAATCGACTCAATCTCAAAATTTATTAAGCGATTTTTCTCAGTAGCAACTTCCTCTAAATATGGAAACTTAACTAAAATATCTACTGGAAATTTTGAAATTCCATTATATTGCAAATAAAGCTCTTGCAAACTTAGTAAAGCTTCAATACCTTTAACAGAGGTCAGAAAATTATTATCTAAATTCAACACTTTAAGGTTTTTAAGATTTTCTAAACCTCTAATTTCTGAGATTTGATTATCTCCTAAATCAAGAAGCCATAAATTAAGATTATGTTTCAAACCTTTTATTCTAGTGATTTTATTCGAACGCAATCTAAGCGTCTCTAGATAAATTAGCCGATTGAGATTTTCAATCTTTTTGATGTTGTTTCTGTCTAAATACACAGCCCTAAGATATGCCCACCGGTCAACGCTTAGCGGACTCGTAGGAATCCCCGTCCTTTAGGGCGGGGAGACTTCAATTGACCACCTTGAAGATTAAGAACTCTTAACTTACTAAGCCCCTCAAGAGCGCTTACATCATTAATAATATTAGTATCCGCATGAATAATTTCTAATCAGGAATTAATACATCTCAACCTTTTAAACGGAACCATTAGTAGGTTTTTATAGATTTATGCATATTATAGTATATAATGCACCTTGTAGATGACTTTGAAAGATTCCAAATTCATGCCTTTTGGTCGCGACATTGTCCGCGGCTTGGTGGAGGAAATAAACCTCCATCACGGTAAAATCTTTGCTACTCAACACGATTTCGTTCTTGCGTTCATTAATGACACCTTTTATGGAGGTAAAGGCGAATTCAATAAGCAATTTAGGGAAAAGGGAAAGAAATACTTCGATTTAAAAGTACCTTTAAAGGGGCCCGAAAAGAGATTTGAGATCCTGGAGTTAAAACTGCGCACCAGCCAATTAAAATATTTAAGGCGGATATTAAAGAGGCGGGAACAGATTTTTTCCCTTGACGACCAAATTATGTATTGTTTCTTTTTACGGCGCACATTACGGGATGAAAGCAAAGAAATAAAGACGAATGTGTGCATTTATTACTTAGTTATAATTACATTATCGAAAAAAACACAAACCATCCCTTTAGATGAGTTGGTGGAGGTGATAAAGGTGGGTACGGAAGATTTTATAAAAAAGGTAGTGAAAAAGAGCGAGGTCGATGAGGAGAAGGAGGAGCTTTTGGGAGTGAAAAATATGATTAAGGTGGATGATTTAGAACGCAAAAACCGCCTACTGAAAGCAGAATTAGAGGAGAAAGATAAGGAATTAGAGGAGAAGGACAAGAAATTAGAGGAGAAAGACAAAATAATAAAAGATCTGAAGGATCAAGTGAATAATGGTTAAGTTTTCTAACCCTATTATTTTGAACTATATGAATACCAAAAGATTTGTGATTATTTGGGGCGCTACTGCTCCAAGAAAAGGCAATTAAAATATACAGATGCAAGTCTCATTCATTTATATGAAAAATATAAGTCGTCAATTGAAGGTCGTAAATATCAGAAAGCGGAACTTCGGAGTTAACCCCTCCATCCAAATAGGAATAATAAAAGTCCCGCTCCAGTAGTAGGCAGCGGGGGTAGAGACGAACTTTAAATTTCAATATAATTACATCCCAAGGAGAAAAATTATCTTTTTTTTATTGCTTCATCTATGGGTTAAATTATTGCTCACAAATTCGCTACCCAAATGCATTATCTTATCGTGGAGCCCTATAAATTATGCAATACGGTGTGAACCTAAATCCCAATTAGGATTTACCTTTTGGGACGTTGAATATATGATTTTTTAAATATTGTAGCGATTACTCAATAAGGATGTATTTTTTTGAATATACTTCTACTCTTTTTGTATAATATTATAGTACTTTTCTAAATCCAGATTATCCTCTATAAAACAAAATTAAAAAAGAAATAATTATTACCTAAATTATATTTAAGAATATTATTAGTATTAAAAAAAAAATTAAAAAAAGTGAAAAAAAAACTATGCCTGAGAGATTTGAAGTACAAGCTATTAACGATGAAATTCTCGATGCGATGTCCTTAAGTAATCGATATAACTTCGTTAATAACAATTTAATGAGCATTCTCGAACCTGATGAATTTAAGTTCTTCAGAGAAGTTCAGCGGTATTGTAAAAAATATGACCGCAAAGTGGGTCATGGTCCAGAAGAAGATATTTATGACTGGATTCCTGACTTCGGGAAGAAGGGTTATATTAGCAGAGCGCACGACTACTCCTTTGTGATTGACCAAGATTTATGTGAGCCCTACGGGATGATGGCCGATTTTCTGAGGTATCTTGCGATTGATCTGTTCGATACACAGTTC
>CAZDJH010000197.1:0-7270 GCA_964505645.1 uncultured archaeon
AACAGCATGGGATGTATGTGTAAAGATGGCAGAAAACGGCCTGCTTGCCAAACCACCAAAAAAATTTCGAAAATCGAAAAATTGTCATAATATGTAAGTAATACCGAAATAACATTTTGAAAACTAAAAATACAAACTAAAAATAAAACTTCGCAAAGAGATTGTGTGTATAATGCTTGAATTGGCCCAGTATAAAGAACAAATATTAAGCACAAAAGACCGAATTACGATTGATTTAATAAAGCAAGGGGAAGAATTCATTAGTGAATTTGACGTATGCCATGGTCTACTGATTGATACGGTGACCATTATCTACAAATATCTCAAAAGCATCGATACATTTCCACAGAACTTATTTAAATTCTATATTGCTGCATTTTATATCAGTGCTCGGCATCCCAAAGCCTTTCCAAAACACGAAAAAAAAGCCGATTTCTGTCGAAAGTTCGGAATGAAGCAAAGTTCATTAGAGTATTGCGTGAAGAAAATCGTTGGTACCTTGAACTTCATTACTATTTACGATGATATGAATTTTCCCTATTACATCGACCTTGAGAATGATATCGGCTATAAGTTGATGGCAAATGTAATAAAGCAGAGAACGGATAAGGCGCTTATGAACTTTTTCTTATATCATCAGCCCGTAAACTCTCAAATCTTAGCAGAAAGTTTAACGAATAAGGTCGTTAATAGCATGAAATTATTTCCCGAAGGTCTATTCCGTCAATTTTTTAACTTAATATTTGAAATGATTGAGGATCAGCTCCAAGATTTCTATTATAACTATATCGATCTTCAAAAAAAATATTTCATTTAGGTATTTCTTCTTTTCTTTTTTCCTTTTTCCTTTCTCCTTTTTATCTCTTATTGAACTCTGACATTTCTCAATCCCGATAAAATCCTTCTATGTATTTTCTTCTTTGAATAAATCGATATCCTCAAGGACAGAATTGAGTTTAGAAAAAAGACCCAGAATAAGGCTTAATTCCCTATTTGACATTATAGTCCGTTCGAATATGTTTTTAAACGCCCTCAAACTGTCCATTTTTCGAAAACGGCGTATTTTTATGGTTTTTATTAGCGTTTGAATGTGTTCATATAGAATTTGTCGGTCTTCCCTGTCTGCCAGTAAGACGGGGTTCTTACCCCTTCCTAACGTTATTTTATGCAACTTCTTAAAGAATTCGTAAAGAATTATCCCTGCTGCGTGAGATAAGTTCAAAGTGGGATAGGAATCGTCGGCGGGAATTCGGAGCAAGATATCGATAAGGTCTAGTTCTTGATTTGTAAGCCCTCGAGACTCTTTACCAAACAGAATTGCAATTTTTAGCGGAGTATCCGACACAGGGAGTTCCAAATCCTCTGGAAAGAGAGCTGTTGAGCGATTAATATTTGTAAAATGCTTTCCTTTTGCAGTGGTTCCTATAGTAAGATCATAATCATTTAGATAACTTTTAAGGATCTTAAGATGACTTTTCTGATCATCTAATTCAACGATATCCGAATTTAAAAGGATATCCCTCCCATGCATGGCAAATCCTTGTGTTTCATAACTTGAAATCTCCTCAACGGGAGCGATTGGATTAAACACCACCAAATCATGAAAATTAAAATTTTTCATTAATCGAGCAACAGAACCCACATTACCCGCCGTTTCGGGCTGAACTAACATGATCGTAAATGATAAATGTTCAAAATGCTCTCGTCTATGGGTTCCCTCAAATTTCTCTACTTTCTTACGAATCTTATTTTTATCCATTTGATTCACACTTAGTAGGTATTATATAAGCACAATAATCATTTATTTACAAATTAAAAATAGGCACAACATCCATAGATGTTATTTATAGATGAGATCCCAGTATCGCAAAAGTCTTGTTCTTAGGTCTAATCTTTTAAACTTAAATTTTTAAACTTAAACGATTATTATTATATTATAAATAAGTTAAAAACAAATAAGTTAAAAATTTACATAATATAGTAAAATAATCTATGGTGGAAGAGCAATTTCAAAGAGTAGAATAACAAATCTCAAAGAAAACTTGAACTTTATTAATATATCCAGCGAATTCATGTCGTTATTTGAATGGAAACCACCCGGTTCTTTTAAGAATTACATGCTGGACCTAAATATCGTGAAGGATAAAGCCACTAAAAATGTTTTCTTTCACATTGATAAGGGAAACAGCAAGATAGTTCATATCAAAAACGGCCAAGTTATCTATACCATCGGCTCAACCAACAATATACAATATCAACTGTTGGAGGCATTACTGGAGCATATTGTAAAAAAGTTCAACCAAATGTTTGATTTGGATGTATTATTATCCTTTGAAAATGTATCCGAGAATATGTTTAACAGTTTTAAGGCAGAAGTTGAAAATATTCTTGAAAACTTCAATGATTTAGATTTAATCAAAACCATCAAGGCGCGCTGTCGCGTTTGCGATAAAATTTTGCCTATTCATGTAAAAAAGAGTTTTATAGAGAAGTCTGAGGACTTTCCCGTTCCTTTGGTCTATTCACATAAAGGGCATGCAATACTTATTTTTATCGACCGGAATTTCGATGTCCGCGGCGTAGAACTTGTAAATACAACAGGATAATTCATTAGAAAGGTAATAATTAATTCTAAATGAATTAAATTACGACTGAATGTAGTAGAAACCCTATTTTTATTTTCTATAAAAGTATTGAAAATTATTTTTTAATATCCCTTCTATACTAAAGATATGGCAGAAAAAAACAATAAAGAAGACTTATATTTTGAAGAAGTAATCAAAAAGACAAAGACAGGAATTACGATTCCCAAAGCGTTAAGAGATGATTTATTCGAAGAAGAGAAAGATTATTACTTTCGTTTAAAAGTTCCCCTCGAAAAGAATAAAATTATTTTGGAGATAATTACAGAAGAACAAGCTGATAAAGTATCTGAAAAAATCAAAGTGCAGAAAGCCGCGGGGAAAAAGTCTCCTAAAAAAGGAAAAAAAGGAGAGAAGACTCCAAAGGAACAAGTTATCAACTGGGGAGATATATTCTTGTATGATTTTGAGGCTAAAGAAAAAGTAAAACCCATTTTAGAATCCGCCTTCGAAAAGTTTGCTCAAAAACCAATTAATTTTGATGATGCGATGGGAAGGATTAAATACGCCTTAGTATCGTATTTGAAATCTTCAAAATCTGAAAATTCTAAGCTTTATTATGCGATTATACGATTTTTAATTCGGGTAATTGAGATGTTTGACCAGCCGAATCTAATAGGTTGGGTCTCTGATAAAGTGGCTCCACACATCGAGAGCAAGTTCCTGTACGAGCTAGCACTATTGGACCTCATAGAGATTTGCTTAAAGATGAAGAAAATGGAACAAACCGAGATCTTTGTGAAGCAAGTATTGGCAGATATTAGAGAATATCCAATTTCTGAAATTTATAATATAATGAGTAGCCTAAATCAATTAGTCAAACGATTAAAGAAAAATAAAAAACTAGAAACCCAAGCGATTTTCACAATTGTTCGGGATGATTTGATAGAATTTGAAGGAAAAGTAACTGGAACTGATTATAAAATACAGTTAATCGAATTATTAGAGGATCTAGGCTTTATAGAAAAAGCATATAACATTACAGATATATTATTGAAGGACTTGCCTTCTGAAAGCATGAGAATAGATGATGTTCGGGCTATTAAGAAGCGTTTAGCAAGTAAGCCAATTTAGATTTTTGTGATGAGATTTATTCCAATTCATTTTCCTTTTCTTTTAATTTTTGGATTTCTCGCATAATCCTTTTTATTTCGTTTTGCTTTAATTTTTCTTCCTTTTCTGAGAGCTCTTTCTCCTTTAGATCCAATTCTGCCTGTGCCAACTGTTTTTCTTTCGCCAAAAGTTCTTCCCGCCTCTTTAATCTTTCTTGTTTCTCCCGTAGCTCTTTTTCTTCCAGCTCTTTCTCTTTTTCTTCCAGCTCCAATTTCTTCTCCTTTAATCTTATATTCTTCTTTCTCAAATTTTTCTTTCTCTCTTGTATTTCCTTTTCTTTTTCTTTTAAATCTAACTCTTCCTTTTTAATTTCCTCCGTAGATTTCTTTTTTATCTCCTCTAATTTTTTTTCTAATTCCTCTTCTTCTATTTCTTGCTTTTCTTCCTCAACAATCTCGTCAATTTTTTCAACAGATACAATTGACTTTAATACTTCATCAATATTTTCTTTTAAATCTTCGTCTTCCGGAAATTTATCGGCGTAATTTTTAAGAATCTTGGTCATTAACGAGGGTGCATCTTCTCCAATGGCTGATAATGCTTGAGTTGCTTTTTCTATGACGAAGTCTTTTTCATTTGATAATTTACCGGCGATAGCTTCAATTTTAGTTTTATCTTCTATGTTATTATCTCCTTTGCTGATGAATACGACCAATTGTAAGGCAGCCTCTTTAACATTAGGGTCCGGAGATTTCAATAGATCTTCGATATAAGGGAGAAATAAATTATATTCTACCTCTACAATGGGTTTTAGCAAGAGCAAGAAAGAGTATCTTAGCACATTGTCGCGCTTAGAAAGATTTTGTAAAAGTCCAGGAATATCTATGATATGATTCTCGATTAGGAATCTCAATACTGTTTTTCCCCCGTGTATCGATAGGATAGCCTCTATTAAATTTTCTAAACGGCTTAGTTTTTCATCCCCATCAGCTTGTTTTAGATATTTATTAATAGCATCCACAGCATCATCAAACCTACCACTGTCTACTAATGTTTTGATATATTCAATCTTCTCATCCTGTTCATTTTTATCTTGTTCATTTTCATTTGACACTAAATTTCCACCTTTTTGTTAATTGTTTTGTTTTTTATCCTAAATCCAAATTACATAGAAGTTGTTATAGATTTTATCAATAAAGGCAATTAACTTCTTTAAATCTCTATATTTCAACGGGAGTGTCTCAGTATTGCCTTTATAATTATAAATTTTACTACAAATTGATAAATTTATTATTAAATCGTCATAAAAGTTGTTGCTAAGAGATATCTCATTGCAAAGACTGGATATCACCATTAAATCTTCGGGAAACTCTTTCCAGAAATAAAAATCAGAGCTATTTTCATCTATATCCTCCTCTATTTTTTTATCATTAACGGCAGAGACAATATCATTAGGGATTTTTATTCTTATCTTTACTTCTTTTTCTTGAACTGATTTCACTGATACTTCAGGAAAGAGGAGCTCAGAATATAAATCAATTATCCCTTTGACTAATTCAATATCCAATATACTCTCTCTATCAGCATTACATAAAACATAATTCTTATTTAATACAATAACATGTAATTCATCTTCATATTTAATTAAAAAGTAATTTTTTGTCCGCCTATAGGAATTATTTTTGTCTCTATTGATTTCTTCATTTATTAATCTCTTGGCTTCATCCCAATTCTTAAAGGTTATGAACTTATTAAGTCTTCGATAATTTTCATGGAAAAATATATCTAAAAAATCTATGAGAAACAGATAACTGTCTGAAGGTTTGTAAACAACCGTTCGCCCTTTAAAATAACGCTCTACAACACCTTTTTGTACATCATAACAGAATTTAGGGAGTTCTTCCAACTCTAAACCTTCTTTAATGCGAAAGTTTAAAAGAAAACGCCTTGAACACATAGGATTTAATGTACATGTGATTCGGTCAACTTGGCATTTATTGAAGCACAAATTATTGATCTCCTTGATTAAAAGCTCTATAAGCTCGGAATTATACCGTTCGTTAAACGGATTAGTTATAAAGTTTATTATCTGTTTTTCATTGAAGGGCATTCTTTTAAAGTTATTATATTGCTAGTGATTGTTTTATTTGAAAATTATATTTATTAAATAATACCTAAATAAATAAATTTTAAGATAATTTTAAAATTACCTCTTTAAACTTAAAGATATAATTTGGGAATTTTTCATAAATATATATATAAATGTTATTTCTCTTATATGCCTTACTTAGAAAATCGTAAATACTGGGGGTCTACTTTTTGTAATATCTTTAATTCCCAATATTTTAATTGATCAAGCCATTGGATGGAGGTTTTTCGAATATTTTCTTGATCTGGGTTTCTTCTCAATTATTCTATTAGGAATTTTTTAGAATGCTAGGCGAAACAACCCACGATATTATGGAGGTCTTGAAAAATTACGGTTAAAAGTTTTTACTGCCCTTTTGAGGACCCCAAATAAGATGATTGAATATTATAAAACCTATGCCATTTTCTTAATAATGTATGTGAGAAAAAGCTTAAAATTTCAAAAAAAGACTTGAATTATGTTTAACTCATTTGAGTCGGTTCAAAAGTGGAAGGTCCCTCGGGATTTAGGAATAGATTCGTCTAATACAGCGATTAAAATAGGTTTGATTCTCTTTAGTTTGCATTCTTATAGGCTAAGTCAATTCTAAAAAGAAGAAGAATTGGATAATATCTAATGAAAAATATGAAAAAAATTTATTTACGTAGAGTATATTAATTAAATAAGTGTATATCTTTAAAAAAAATACATTATTAAAATTAGAATATATAATTAGCAAAAAACTTTATAATGCTCCGCCAGGTTCATATACTTCATAAGAAAGAGAGAATCTTTTCGCATACGTTTGCGTTAGCTCTTGGTACTGAAGAGATAAAAACATTAATAGGGACTTTAGAGTCAAATATCGATATGGGGATTCCAGGAAAAACGATCCATCGCCCCATTTCGAATAATCAAGTGTTTCATCGAGGCGCGGGGGGTTTTTATTTTATCTTAATCACCGATTTAGTAGATACAATAAATTATGTAGAAGATATTCTGAAGAAACTGATTGATAAATTTCAAGAACTTTTTCCAGATATTGATACGTTCCAAGATTCCGAATCTTTAAAGACGGATTTTATTAGTTTCCTTTATGAATTACAAGCTGATTTTCACTCCAAAATTGCTTTAATAGGTCCAATAGGGGCAGGTAAAACTACTCTATATAAAATGCTTACAAATCAAACTAATGAACGGAGTATTATGAATTTTGCGAAATCCTCTGTTTTTTCGTTATATGACTTGGAATTTGATGTATGGGATTTTCAATTAAAGGATAATTTCGCTCTCCTCTGGCAAAAATTCATTACTGGCTCAGACCTTATAATTTTCGTAATTGACGCCTCAAATTATAATATAAAGATTTTAAATCATTTTCTTACATTAAAAACGAAGTATGGAAAACTCTCTAAATTCATTGTTATTGCAAATAAAATGGATGTTA
>CAZDJH010000198.1:0-7265 GCA_964505645.1 uncultured archaeon
AATGTTAAACAAGATAGATATCTCATAATTTTACTCGATTTTGGGTTAGCTGTTTTAATTTTCTTCCTTGCATATTTTCTTATCCTTTAATCTTAAATGTCAATCGAAAAAACTTTTATTAAAATGAAATACGGGATATTATCAGATACTCACATCTATTCTGGAACCAAAAAAGAAAAAGTAGACTCTCTATTGGAAAAATTAAAAAATGCTTTTCATGATGTAGATCAGATCATCCATGCCGGAGATATTTGTGATGAATTTTTTCTTGATGATTTAAACAAAATAGCCCCCACTAAATGTGTGCGCGGGAATATGGATAATATTGGGGGATTAAAGGATTTTCTTTCATTCGCCATTGCTAAATACACTATAGGAATCATTCATAAACCTCCTCGTGATTTAGAGTCCTTTTTTAAACCCCACAATCTTCATATCCTCATTCATGGACATACCCATTGGCCTCTAATTAAAGGGACTCCGTATAATACTTTAATTCTTAATCCCGGTTCCACCACCAAACCAAAAGCACCTCGGGAAAGAATTGGATTTGCTCCACCCAAAGCAAAACCCACAGTCATTATTATGGAAATAGATGAAGATTTATAGAAGTGTCTTAACTCAATTTTCTTTTTAAACTTAAAAATTACCTTTTTTTATGAAATAATAAGATGGTGGGAGCTATAAGAAAAATATTATTATAGTATATTTTTATTAATATTATAACTATAATTACTAATCATAATTACTTATCAAAATATATTTATAATTTAGCGAGGCTATGAGAAAATGGGGGGATTATTAGATTCTTTGTTTCCGAAGCATAAAAACCAATCTAATGATGAGTTAATTGTTGAATGCAAGACTTTATTAAAGCGTCATCAGAAAAAAATAGATTTAATAGCCAAAAAGGCTGATATCAGTAAAAAAAACTCCAAGATTGCGGTAAAGCGGGGAGAGAGGGCTCGAGCACAGGCATACCTGACCAAATACAAGTTATATATGCAGCAAATTACCAAGACACAGCATGTGGATATGAGGCTGGAGGACCTGAAGTTTAGCTTGGAAATGGGAGATGACTTTGAACAAGCAGCGGGATTAATTGAAGATATGGGTACAGCCTTGGAAAATATCGTTCAGAAAATTGGACCCATGAAGATTGACCGTTTAATGGCCCAAATTGAAATGAACCAAGAAAAATTGGGGTCCGCTATGGAAATTTTAGGCGCCGACCCAGAGATCGACTATGATTTTGATCTTAATGCCGAATATGAAGCCCTGGAAGAGGAGGTGCTCGCAGAAGAAGGTGGCACCTTACCAGAAACCCCCAAGGAAGACTTCCACTACATTCCAGAATCTGAATTGGAGGGGGAAGTATCAGAAGATATGGAAACGATTGAGACGATGAGTAAGGAAGATTTAAAAAAAGCTATCGAAGAGGAAAAAGAAGCATTAAAGAAAGGAATTTAGATTTCAATATATTTTGAATTGAAAAACACAATTTTAAATACCATTTTCATTATTAATAATTTACAACTCAAGTAAGAATAAATTTTTTAACTTTTATTAACATTTAAAGTATATATAACTGCGAAATATGGTCATAAAATATGGTAAGTTTAGATAATATTCTAAAAGAAATAAATAAGAACGGATTCGAGGGCTCTCTTTTTTGTACTCCCGAGGGTCTCCTGTTGACTTCTCAAGGAACCGATAATTTTAATGAGAAAAAACTGGCTGCGATGAGTTCTCTTCTAATCGATAGTGCATTTAAAGCTAAAGAAGAAATGGGATTATCAAGGGTTTCTTATCTAAGGTTGAGGTTCTTAGACGACCTTATAATTATGAGGAACATCTTTTTTTCTGAAGATACGCAATTTGTTTTAGCTGCCGTATGTAAAGCCCCGGACTCTGCGGATATGGACAAGTATCTCGATGAACTGCTCGATTGGGCTGTTGAAAGTTCGAAACCCGACCTTAAAAAGTTAAGTTCTCTTTAATAGGCAATTTTTTAAACGGTTCCCAATTTTCTATCCCTCGTTTTCTTCCTAATTGGTTAAAGAAGCCAGCAAAAAAACTAATATAATTAAGGTAATTCATTATAAAATCCTAAAGCAATTTGCGAAATTTCTCTTTCATATCCCCTGTAAAAGTGGTTCGCTCCAGAAATAATTTCAAATGATTTTGGCTCTTTATAGTCCTCATAATGGTCGTGAAAATTAGAATATTGCGCGATATTGTCCCTATCGCCTTGAATAAAAAATTTTGGTTTGGAAGTTTGCGAAAGCTCTTTATATTTTGACCCCATAAAATCCCAAGGAAACGATACTGCGATAAATCCTATTATTTTCTCGGAGTGATTAACCGCCGAACAGCCGATTGCGGCACCGTAGGAATATCCAGAGATAAGAAGCTTAGAGTCGGGGTTTTGAGAAACCAAGAAGTCGATGCAAGCCTCTACTTGAGAGATAGGACCTACTGTTCCAGAGCCTTTTCCTTGGGAACGCCCAACCCCAATAAAATTAAATCGCAGACAGGAAATGTCGTTAGCGACCAGCGTTCGAAAGAGTTCCGAGACGACGTTGTTGTGCATGGTCCCACCGTAACCCGGATGAGGGTGAGTCAAAAGAACCAAGGGTGTTTTACTCGTGTCCGATTTAAAATACTCCGATTCGAGTTTTACTTCCTCTGTTTCAATAAATAATTTTTCAGTCTCTTTCATTTAAATCACTAAATTTAATTTTTACTTCTTCTTAATTATTACTAATGAAAGAGGAAGTTGCATTGATTACGGGGAGTACCCGTGGGATAGGGAGAGCAATTGCGTTAGAATTAGCACGCTTGGGATATAGGATTGTAATTAATGGAGCAACAACAAACCGACTTCCAGAAGGCTATAAATCTGAGTTAGAAACCATATATGGGCAAGACTATGAAAATAATATGTTACTTATCCAAGCAGACATAAGTCAACTAAAAGATCGGGAAAAAATAATCGATGATATAGAGGAAAAATACAATCGCATAGATATTTTGGTTAATAATGCCGGTATTGCGCCCCCGGTTAGAAGAGATATTTTAGAGGCGTCCCTAGAATCGTTTGAAAAGGTACTTAAGGTAAATCTTCAGGGACCTTACTTCTTAACCAGAGATATCGCTAATTGGATGATACAACTTAAAAAAGAGCTTACTGAATATTCTCCCTATATTATCAATATCTCGTCAGTGTCCAGTTTTGCTTCCTCTCCAGATAGGGGAGAATATTGTATATCGAAGGCGGGTCTTACTATGATGACCAAATTATATGCACATCGGCTCGCTGAATACGACATTCCGGTATTTGAAGTTCAGCCCGGGATTATTAAGACAGATATGACCCAACCAGTCGAGGAAAAATATACTGCTCTTATCAATGAGGGCATTACCCCCCTTAAGCAATGGGGTATCCCTAATGACGTTTCGAAGGCCGTGAAAGCAATTGTTTCAGGACTTCTACCGTACTCTACCGGAGATATTATTCATATTGACGGGGGTTTCCATCTTAAAAGGTTTTAACTGACTGCGAAAGAAGTCTTTGAAGGAGGAATCCTTTCTACGCAAGTGGAACGGGTTTTCTACGATACACAGCCCTAAGATATGCCCACCGGCCAACGCTTAGCGGACTCGTAGGAATCCCCGTCCTTTAGGGCGGGGAGACTTCAATTTAAATTAAAAGGAAATGAGAAAAGGAAGAATTATTTAAGTGAGAAAATAACTGGATGAGTCAATCCAGCGGATTTGAGGAAATCATGGGTATAAAAGTGAGCAATTACCACTCGGTAATTATTGGCTCGGGAGCTGCGGGTTTAAATTGTGCGCTTCATTTAGTGGAAGAGGGGATAGAACCAGACCAAGTAGCAATAATCACAGAAGAGCTTGGAGGGGGGACTTCGTTCAATACGGGGTCAGATAAACAAACCTATTATAAAATGTCAATTATAGGGAAGCAAAAGGACTCCCCTTATGATATGGCCCGGGATATGGTCGCTGGAGGGGCAATGCACGGGGATATCGCATTAATAGAGGCCACGAATTCTATACGCGAGTTTTTTCATTTAATTCAATTGGGGGTGCCATTTCCTCATGACAAGTACGGAGGATATGTGGGATACAGGACGGATTACGACCCCAAACAAAGGGCGACTTCTATTGGCCCCTTAACCTCCCAAAAAATGTCTGAATGTTTATTAAGTGCCATTAAAGAGCTTAACATTAGAATATGTGATACAATATACGCCTTTAAATTAATAGTTGATAAAGGTGAGGAGGGTGAGAAGATAATCGGAGTAGTAGGAATTGATATTGAAAATTTGTTGGAACAAAAAGACCTTGAGAATCTTCTCGGAAGTATAAGAATCTATTTGGCACGAAATGTAATTATAGCTACGGGAGGTCCTGCAGCACTTTATAAATACTCGGTATATCCTCCTTCTCAGTGGGGGGGCTTAGGACTCGCTATCGATGCGGGATGTGGGTTTCAAAACCTAACCGAATCGCAATTTGGATTGGCCTCCACTCAATTTCGATGGAATCTCTCCGGCTCCTATCAACAAGTTGTACCGAGATACTATTCACTTACAGATAAAGGTGAACAAAGTGAATTCTTGGGAAAATATTTTCCTACCTTCAGACAACTATCTAAAGCCATCTTTTCAAAGGGATATCAATGGCCCTTCAATTCGGAGCAAATTACAGATTATGGATCTTCTTTAATTGATCTTGCCGTATATCATCACACCGAAATCATGAATAGGAAGGTCTTTCTGGATTTCAGAAAGAATCCAATGGGATTTGACGAAAAGAGCTTAGATTCTTCGGTTATTTATTATTTAAAAAAATCCAACGCAATGGCAGCTACGCCAATAGAACGCCTCGATAAGTTAAATCCAGATGCCATTGGCCTCTATGAAAAACATGGGCTTAACCTTTGGGAAGAACCATTGCAGATTGCGTTATGTAATCAGCACTTAAACGGAGGCATTAAAGGCGATGAGTGGTGGGAGAGCAATATCAAGCACTTATTTGCAATTGGAGAGGCTAATGGAAGCCACGGTATCCATCGTCCTGGGGGGGCAGCACTTAATTCAGGACAAGTCGGGGGACTTAGGACCGCCCAAAAAATCGCCCATGGCTACGGTTTTATTAGCGCCTCTGCTAATGCACCCAACAAAGAAATCATCCTTAAAAAAGTAATAAATCCCATAATCGAAGAATTTAAATTAGCACTTTTGAATGATAATTTTAAGGAAACACCAAGCCAAATTCTCCAACAGATTAGAAACAGGATGGCTAAATACGGCTCAATCATAAGGCCCTTGAATGGACTTTCCCAAGAGTTACAAGTAATAAAAAATCAGCTGGAACATTGGACCTCAAATGTCAGGGTTGAAAGCAACAAGAAAATAATTAACTATTTGCGAGTTAAGGATGCTTTTTTAACCCATAAATGTATCTTAAGTGCTATTTTAAACTATCATAAATCTAATGGAAAAACGCGGGGCTCATATCTCATTATTAGGGATAAAGTCAATTCAGCATTGAATGAACGTTATATAGTTCCTCCAAAAGACCTTAACTCGTTTAAATATCTTATAAGTGATAAAAACCTTCAAAATAAAATTCAAACTGTAATAACATCACAAAATGAAGAAGAGTTCTTATGGGAAGATGTAAGGCCAATTCCAAACGAGTTGGGCTGGTTTGAAGCAATATGGAATAAATATACGCAAGACGACATTTTTAAATGAAGGATTTGTACGTTTTTTTCTATTCTAATAATCTTTAGGAACTTTTATGCTTGTATGCGGGATCTCTAATTACGCAACCTGTATTTTTACCCTTCCTCATTAAGTCTGAACAACTTGAACATGCAATACATGTTTGCTTTTTGTCAATAATACCATCTTGAAATAGTTGTGTTGGAAATTGAGGATTAGCAAAAGCCATTCTCCCAAAACCGCATATATCCATTATATTTTCACTAATCAATCCGGCGGCAATATAACCCCCATACTGTCTAAGATAAGATAAGGCGGATCCCACAATTACCATGTCTGGCGGTAGAACAGACTTGATTGAGCCCGTTAAGGAGTAAATTCTCTGAAGGCTAAACAGTGGATGCTCGGCTGGAACTTCGCCTCCCTCAATAGGGGTATCATAAGGCCTTGTAATAAACGGTTTATGATGCGGATTACCGGCCGTGATGTTTATCAACCTTACACCCCTCTCGTATAACATTGAGATTAGTTTCTTGGGTTCATCTAAGTCTATTGGTGCTGGAAACAGGTCGCTCCTTTCCTTCACCACCCCAAACCCATATGGGAAGGAAATTCCATTGTAAACGCTCATTCTGGTGGTGAAGATAAAATTTGGATGGTCATTTAATTCATCCATAGATTTTGAGGTAATATTTAATAGTAATTTTGCTCGATTATGAAGACTTTTTCCTCCATATTCGGAGTCTTCCCTGATATGAGCGGATAATAGCTCGTTAATTAAGTATCCATGGCAGGATTTTATATCAACACCATCAAAACCCGCTTTTTCTGCTAAAAGGATGCCTTTAATCCATTTTTCCTCTATAATTCTTAACTCTCGGTCGGAAATAATCTTGCCTAGGTATTTTTTTCCTTTCTCCAAAGGTTCATAATCGAATGCTTTAATCGGATAAGGTTTATCACCTTTCTTACAATATCGTCCCGAATGGTTTAATTGCAAAATTAATAGACATTTATGATCAAATCCCAAGCTCTTGAGAGTCTGATTGCATAATTCTCTAGTGTCTTCTGCCAATTCACTGAATTTTTTTAGGTTTTGTTCATTGATTATAAGCTGATGGGCATTTGAACGTCCTTGTGCCATAAATGCGGTGGCCTCAACCCAGATTAAACCCGCCCCTCCTTTCGCATACCTTTTATATCTTCTTCTCGTGAGTTCACTTGGCGAACCATTTTTTTTGGCATCAAAACCCTCCATTGGTTGGATTCCCAATCTATTAGGGACAAATGTATTCAGAAACTTTTTAGATGACTTCAAAACGCTTAAATCAGTACTTATTGGTAAGTTTAGATCCAATTTATCAATCGTATTCTTTATTTGAGAGAGTTTTTTATAATGAAAAGGTTTAAAATTAGGTTTTTTTTGTTCTCGCATCTTTTCTACCCTTAATTTAGTGGTATTTACAAATTATAATAAGAATTGCGACTTATCTACATTTCGAAAAAATA
>CAZDJH010000199.1:0-7231 GCA_964505645.1 uncultured archaeon
TTTGTAGCAACACGGGCTAAGTGAAGAAATTCTTCGACAAGTTCCGTCTTTATAATACCCGCTTCTTTAAACGCAGCATTATAAATTTTAGCATTCCCCGCAAGGGATCCCGTGTGACTTTTTACCGCTCTTTTTGCCGCTTGAGATCCTCCTACATAAATGGCAATTATCGGTTTATTTGGCGTAATTTCTTTAGAAAGATCGAGGAATTTTCGTGCCCGCTTTAGTTCTTCAATATAAATTCCAATCGCTTTAGTTTTATCATCATCTTTATAATATTCTAAACAATCTACTACATCAATATTCGCTTCATTTCCTAAACTTAATGATTTGCTAATGCCTAAATCCAAATTTTCGGGGTCGAAAAAGATATGTGATGCGAGCGTGCCGCTTTGAGAGGCAATGGAAAAGTGTCCCCTCTTCTGTTTCTCCCAAATCGCGGTATTTAAAGCTCTTGTTTCATCTTCGGGATATATCCAGCTATTATAGATGCCAAGGCAATTAGGTCCAATAAACCTCATGCCGTATTTATCGGCGATTTCTTTTATTTGATCTGACAGTGATTGAGATTTCTCATCGCTTAGTTCTCGGAAACCTCCCGAGATCAAGACAAGTCTTTTCACGCCCTTTTGACCGCATTCCTCAAAAATCTGAGGCACTATCCGCGGAGGTAAAATCACGATCACCAAATCTGGTACTTCCGGAACTTCTGAAATCGATTTATAGGCTTTATATCCCATCACGGAGTCTAATTTAAGGTGAATAGGATAAATATTTCCCTTGAAGCCGGATATGATCAATCCCATCATCTGAATTGACCCGATCCCAGCACCTTTGTTATTAGCGCCGTAAATAGCGATACTTTCTGGTGTTAAAAAATCATCTAAAAAGTGAGGCATTTCGTTATGAAATGAAGAAATGAAAAAAAAATTATTCATTTATTTAAATTGCAAACGAATAAAAAAGTCAGATTAACTCGTTCCGCTAATACCGTGAATAAAAATATATTAATCCCGTAATTAAAAAAATCCTTGCTGTTTCCATAATATATTGTATTAAGAAAGGATGTAATTTAAATTTTTAATTGAAATAAAGTTGGAAATATGATTCATGAGAGTCCTATTTTAAAAGAGCAACTATCAATAAATTCTAAGTTGATAATCCAAATGTTTTCCTTTTTATTTTTAAGATCATATTGGTACTCACATTCAGTTATCTCTTTCTCAGTTGGTAATTTTATAAATAGACTACCTTTCCGCACTCCGAGTAAGTCAATAATGATTGAAATTTTATTTTCTTCATCATCATAGTCAAATTTAGTCATTTCACAACATCCTTGAGTGACATGTAAATCAGATGATAATAATAGCGGTTCTTGCTTAATCTTTCCATTTACATAAATTATAGAAAGATAGGAGCAAAAGTGTTGTGGAATTGTTAAATTAATCGGTGTTTCAGGAGTAAATGTCCCTAAGAATCTACGGCTCCAAAAATCATATATATAGAATTCATTTTCATCTTTTGGAAGGTTTGGTATTATTTCTGAAATAGTAATGGTTCTGTTAACGGTATTATCATCCCAATTGGTGATAGCTGCAAGATATCGCTTCCCTATAGTTTCAAGCGTTTCAAGGAAATAAATTGTTGGAACGGGAGAAGTAAAGGCATCGGTAAGTATAGGATCGTACAACTCAGGATTGTATGGTGGAATCACCAATTTCGCGTCATTCAATTCTTCATTGGATAATTTAGTCATATCATCAGAGATTAAAATCTGTCCACCAGAAAGTCCGAATAATGTTAATTGTAGTTTTATTTCGTTTAGAGTCAGATCAGTATCGGTTCTTCTAATCATTAAACAATCGGGGTCATTAATCCAAAAATATTTGTGTGTATAAGAGCGATAAAGGATATTAATCAACGCTCGCTTTAAACCGGGTAATGTAAATCCAAATCTATCGCCAATCCAATCCCACTTTTCCCACTCGGGAGCAGTATCCATACTTATTCGCATTGCATTCACTAATCCCACACATGGTCCCAAGGGAGCACCGCAGCCTAATAAGAAAGAATCATCTGTAATTCCATCTCTTACCGCTTTCACCGCATTTCGGTATAATTGTGCACGCGTGAGATTGGTTCTTGCGTAATCAGCATCATAAGGGGTAGCAGCATGAAGAAAATCAATTTTAAAAAATTCGATTAAGGTCTCACTTCTCTCAGTTCGATCTTGAAAAGCATACAAGGCATTCCTAAAAAATTCCTCAATGTAGTTAAGAACTACTTCTTTAGCAAAATCAAGTGAATATAAGAAGGTCCCCCAGTTATAATGAGTTTTTAGCATTTTATCTTTGCCTTTTTTTGTCAAGAACCAATCAGGATGGGCTTGAAAGAGTTTTGAATCTTTCTCGGCAAAGAATGGCGCAGTCCAGAGTCCACCTTTGAAATCTGCCTCCGTTACTTTCTCAAATAACCAATCGAGCCCATGAGAGAAATCCTTATTAATATCGTCATAATCCCCAATTTTTGTAAAGTAACCATCATCCAATTGTATGAAGTCTATAGGAAAGGTTTCTTCATTACTCTTAAAAAATTGGAGGTTATTTATCATATCCTCTTCGGTAATCTCGGTAAAATAGTAATACCAACTGGCCCACCCGACAACAGGAATATCGCTCACAGGCTTTTGATCTAAATGTTCATAGACAACCTTTGCATAATCAATTAATCCATAATATCCTCGATTCTCCGATTTAAATCCCACGAATAATTCTTCTGAGGTATCAATGGAAGATTTGGGCAATTGCACTCCATCCATACACCCAAATGCGGTTAATAATCGTATAGTATCGGATTTATCGTAATCTAATATAATCCTTGAGAATTGCTCCTTTAATGTACTAAAACCAAGTAATAGTGAATTTTTAGAATTAAAGTCCGTAATTACGGTATTATATTCGCTGTAAAATCTGCCTTCGATTTCATAATCTTGATTATCGAGCGTTCTTTTAAAAACCTTTAAGGGGGGACCCTTTCTATCACTTTCATTCCCATAAAATAGTCTACAAGGGCTCCAACTTTGCCATCCGTTTTTGAACCATGTTACTTTTCGTAAATCCGTGGGTTTTTTATTTTTTGATAAATATAATTTCTCTTCTTTTAAAGTGAGAGGAGATATACTATGAATGTTTAAATAATTTGAAGTTAGATCCTTGATGTTAATCAACCGTAAAAGAATAAAATCCCTATGATCATAGAGCTTGACTAATAATGTAAAATTAAATTTACCCTTATCTGGATTTATACGATTAAATTGTAACTCAAACCCTTTTCCCAACTCATCATCAATTACTTCGATTGTTGAGGTATAATTAAACTTATGGGAAGGGTATTCTTCCAACTTTTTAGAGTGATCTAAAAAATAATTAATGCACATATAGCAATTTTGTAAATTACACACATTTCCTTCGATATCCTCAATGTGTATATTAAAACGCCCCCTAAGGGTACCAGTCTTAAAAAACTTAAACTTTAAAACTCTATTTGTTAATTCTGTAATATTTTTATTATCTTGTGAGATTTTTAACATTATTACACCTTTTTTTGGACGTTTTTTGACTATCTTTCTATTTAGATAAAATATCTCGTATCGCGTTGAGTAATCGCTCAGTCTGTTCTTTATTGCCAACGCCCAATCTTAAACAATTATCTAAAAGAGGATAGTCGGACCGATTGCGAACTAAAATACCTTGCTTTCGCAATTCATTATACACATGCATACATGCATCACCAAAATCAGCAATCAGAAAGTTAGTTTGGGAAGGAAAAACCTTTAAACCTAACTTTTCTAATTCACTTTTCATGAATTCACGGTTTTGCTTAATCATATTAGAAAAATCTTTAATATATTGGTCATCATCTAGCGCTACGAGTGCAGCCATGACCGCCAAATTATTTACACTGTACGGCGAAAGAACTTTCTTAAAGGATTTGGAAATGTTTTTATTGCTGAATAATACCCCTAATCGTAATCCTGCCAATCCATAAGCTTTTGAAAAGGTACGGGATATTATAAGGTTTTGATAATTATTTATCCGAGGTAGATATGTTTTTCCATAGAAATCATAATATGCCTCATCTAAAAATACCAAGATACCTTTTTTATTTGCGATTTTTATTATTTCTAAAACACTTTCTTCTGGAATTATACTCCCAGTTGGGTTATTAGGGTTGGCTAAAATGATTAAACGGGTTCTATTAGAAATAGAATCAACTGTTTTCTCCGACGGGAAGCTTAAATCCGTATTATACAAGATTTTTGTAATCTGGCACCCTACTATTGAAGCATAAATTTCAAACATCGAAAATGTTGGGATAGGTAATAAAATCTCATCTTCTGGAGATATAAAAGTATCTATAATTAATTTAATGCCCTCATCGACTCCATTGGTCAAGATTAATTGATCCTGTTCCACCTTAAAGTGAGTAGCAACCTTATTTTTTAATCTTTCATATTCAGGATAAATTGCTAAATCTTCCCTAGTTAAGGATTTAAGCATCTTTAAAACCTTAGGGGAGCAACCAATCGGATTTTCATTGAAATCTAATCTTAGTTTTCCCCTGCGTCCTTCAATTGGGGGATCATATTCAGGCATATCCTGTACAGCTTTCCGGGGTTTAAATTTCATCGGTCTGGAATATTTATAATTCTAAAGATTCTAATATTTTTCTATTTTCAATCTTTATGATTCTAATAATAGGAATTTAAACTTACTTTAATATTTAATAAAACAGCTATATTTTTTATTTTTTTTCTATTAACCTCTGACGGATAGCTTCTCCGTGAGCATCCAAGCTTTCAAATTTTGCAATTAACATAGCCGCTTTGCTTAATTTTTCTAGACCTTCTTGCGAACATTCCAACACATCTATACATTTAATAAAATCTAGCGTATTTAGGCCAGAGTAGGTCTTAGCATAACCTCCAGTGGGTAAAATATGATTAGTTCCAGCAGAATAATCTCCCAATGGCACAGGTGTTTTTTCACCCAAAAAGACCGCTCCCGCATTATTTATTTTTTCTACAAGCATTCGTGGATTTTTAGTAAGGATCTCGAGGTGTTCAGGGGCGATTAGATTAGAAATCCTTATACAATCATCGATATTTTTTGCTTTAATAAACAAAGCATTTTCTAATGCAATTTTAATTATTTCTTTTCGCGGAAATTTTTCTATATAATTTATTAAATTCTTCCTCATATATTCTATTAAATCTTCTGAAGTTGAAACTATTACGCCAATGTTATCGGGATCGTGCTCAATTTGAGAAATAAAATCAATAATTACATTCTCGTAATCTGCAGATTCATCTACGATGATTAATATTTCGGATGGTCCTGCAGGAGTATCAATCGCTACTACATTGGATAATAACTGTTTCGCTCCATTTACCCACTTATTTCCCGGACCTACAATCTTTAGGACCTTTGGAATCGTTTCGGTACCATAAGCCATTGCGCTAATTGCTTGAACTCCTCCAGCCTTAAAAATATTCTCGACATTTAATTCGTTTGCCGCAACAAGGATTTCTGGGGCAACTTGTCCATTCTTTTGTGGGGGAGAACATAAATTAACTCGTTTTACTCCTGCTACATATGCCGGTGTTGCAGCCATTAATACTGTGCTCGGATAAATAGCCCTTCCACCCGGGACATAAATCCCAATTGATTCCAGCGGTCGAAAAATTTGTCCCGCATTAACTCCTTTATGGATCTGAATCGACCACTCTTCCCTCAACTGTGCCTTATGAAATTTAATTAAGTTCTGCTTTGAAAATCTCAAGGCTTTAAGAAGTTCTTCACCTATTTCAGAATAGGCGTCTTCAATCTCTTGTTTTGAAACTTTTATATTTTTCCTCTCTAATTGTACGTGATCAAATTTCTTTGTATAATTGAGAACAGCTTCATCACCCTTTTGCTTAACTTCATTGATAATTTCCCAAACTTGGTTTCTAATTTGCAATAAATTCGACTCCATTCGGGGGATAAATTTCTTAATATTATCCACGGTAATCATTTCAGAATTTATTATTCGTATTTTTTCCAAATTGATCATTCCTTTGTATGTTTATTGGATTATTAAATAAAAAATTGGTATTTAATATTATATCCATTATTATTGTGAAAATCCACTTAACTTAATTTCCAATAAGTTTAAATTTAGGCCCGCTCTAAAGGCAGGATCTGTCTTGGTTCATGTACTACTAAACCTTGAGCATATTGTCTTAATTTAGGAATTAAATTTAAGAATTCCCCTTTTTTAATAATGGTATTAATTGCGAACCACCCCTCTGTATTTTCTCCCGCCAATTTAGATATCGTTGGGCGTTTTAATGCAGGGAGTGCCTCTAATATTTTATTGAGATTTTCATTCCTTACATTCATGAAAATATGTAATTTCTTAGACGCTTCAATGACGCCCATTAAAAGTACTTTAAGATCCTTAATTTTTTCACGTTTCCACTCGTCTTTTAATGCATGCTTATTTGCAATAAGAACTGCGGTTGAGGTATCAATAACATGAACTATTTTAAGGTTATTAGCCCGTAGGGTTGAACCTGTTTGTGTATTATCGATAATAATATCGACCTCATCGGGCGGTTTTGCTTCGGTAGCACCGAAGGAGAGAAAGATCTTAACGCGCTCATTGTCCCCCCACTTCTTCCAAGGGGTAATTACGGTAGGTTTTTTGTCTCCATATAATTCTTGATAAGTTTTATTATTTTTTATGTAATCCAATGACAATGTTAAATATTCGGTAGAAACTCTCAATGCTTTATTTTGCTCATGAAATTTTTTCAAGATATTGTCTATTGAATTTATATCCTCCCATTTATCCGGAACTGCTAAAACGATCCTAACTTCCCCCGTTTCTAAATCTAATAGAGTTTTCACATCTGCATTTGTTTCCTTTACCCAATCTTTCCCAGAAATTCCTAGATCAAACTCATCTTCGCCAATTAAATAATTGGGTATCTCTTGTGGTCTTAAAAGTTTTATTTGTAATTCTGAATCGTTTATGGATGGTCGATAGTCTCGGCTTGATGAAAATCGCAATTTTAATCCGGCCCGTTCGAAAAGGGACGAAATATCGCCTTGAAGGCTTCCTTTTGGAATGGTTATTTTGAGCTTTTTTTTAGAATCGGTCATAATTCTTTATTCCTTTATTTCTT
>CAZDJH010000200.1:0-7209 GCA_964505645.1 uncultured archaeon
TTGGAGGATTTAAAGAAATATCTTTAAAAAAAAGATAAATTAAAGCAAAAAAAAAAATTTCAAAAATAAAATAAAAAAGAAGGATTAAAAATGATTTTTTAAAAAATTGAGAAAATGAAAAATTGAGAGGGAAAAAGTCTTATTTTTTAACCATCGATTGACCGCAGCACGAAAATCCTTCCTCTGTGCATGCTCCCTCTTCAGCACAATCACATGCCTTAGAAACTATTAACTCTAATCCACAATCTGGGCATACAAATACATCCCCTTTTTTTAATTGCTCACAGCTGACCATTTTATTATTCACCTAATTTTTACATTTGATATTCTTTTCGAAAAAAAATGATATAAGATTTTTAAAGATATACCTTATTTGTTAAAAGGTCGAACTTGGAATATTTTGGATCTTTTTCCAATACTTTGGCTTCTCTTAGTTGTGGCGATATATTTATGGAAAAATATAATCTATTTGACGGTAGAATCTTTTTAACCCAGAATAATCATATTTTTACGAAAAAAGCAGGATATGAACATTTGGGAAATATGCGAACTGGTGTTTTACTCGTGTGGCGTTCCTTTATTAAATATGTAGAATATCTGCAAAAAACAGATTCTTTCCGAAATTATAAAGGAAATCTTTTAGAAAATTGGGGCTTGGAAATTGCTCAATCTCAAAAACAATCGGCAGAAAAAGTAATTCTAAAAAATAAGAACCAAACGCCTACTAAAAAATATAAAACATTTCTAATCTTTTATAAATCTTATTCTAACTCAAGTCGATCCCTGTTTTCTTAATAATGATTTAATGTTTCAATTTCTTCAGGAAGCTAAGTTCTCCGCTACAACATTTCCAATATCAATGGGTTATTAATAGAATTTCAAATCTTTGTTCCAAATTATCCTTTTATTCTTATTCCAAAAGGGAGAGTAATTCTTCTCTTGATAGTTGTTGTCTATGCTTTTGATCAGCCCAAAGCTTTCGGAAGTGGTAAAAATACTCATACAATCCTAACTCATCTGGGGAATAAATTATGACTCCATTTTCAATTACTCGAATTTGAAGATAAAGTGGTAATTTTGAAAAAAACTTAATATCATATCGTTTTGAGAATAGGTCAATTTTACTCGAAAAAATTGAGTATAGTTCAAATGGATCTACTTCGGGGGCAACAACACAAAGATCTATATCGCTCCGATTGGTTTCCATTTCCTCTGCATAAGACCCGAACAAAAGAAGGCCCCAGATATTCCTTTCCTTTATAATCGGAACAAAATCTTACTTAATTTGTTTTACGATCTCTTCTTTAACCAATTCTCGCAACACCTTATAAAATTCTTTAATAAAATGATAGTATTCTTTAATTCTCTTGAAAGCTAATTAATCATCAATACCATTATAGTCATGAACAAATTATTTTAATCGAACGTTTTCAAAATTAATTCCTCTATTAAAATTTAGATTTCTGGGTTTAATTTTTCATTCATGATTTCAAGAAAATAATCTAATCTATCATCTATGATATCATAGTGGGTAAATTTACCCTTGCTAAAGCCTCTTATTAAACCTATCTCTTCCAATTTCCTAAGATGATGGGAGATAGTAGATTGTGCCTTATCTAATATCGCTTCTAATTCGCAAACACATTTATCCCCTTTTTTTAAAACGTTAATTATTTTCAAACGTTCTTGATTTCCTAGAACTTTACAAAATGCTAAAACTTCTTGGAAAGTTTTATCATTATTAAAAGATTTACCTAAGTCATTAAGGACCTCAAAATATTGGGACACGTCTTTTTCTTGCATATCTACGCAACTTTCCAAGGTTTCTATTAATTCTTTCCTTCTCTCTTTATTAATTTCAACCACCTATAGGAATTTTTCAATTGATTTTTTAATAAATTAATACGTAATAATTAAAAAAATTGTATCACACTCATATTTTGCGATTCAAATCGAAAGATTTAAATCTGATTATTAATAGTCATATACAGAATATATTTTTTTTATCAATAAATTAAAAAAATTTTTTGAAAAAAATATTCGGGATGGATAAGAAAAAGAGAAAGCCAGTAGATTACGAGGGATAATTATTATGGCAGTTACATATATGCAAAATCTTGAGCAAGAACCCCAATCTTATTCAGAGAAGTTTACAGTACTCACTGACGGGGTCAACAATAAAGTTAGAGATTGGGTTTTAAATAAAATCGGAACAAATAATTCAATTTTAGAAGTAGGGTGTGGTACCGGGGTTTTAGCCTCAAAAATGGCTCTTAAAGGAAATAAAGTAATAGCTATCGATAATAACTTTCAAATGGTTAACTATGCAATGAAAAATTTCCCTAAAGGTACAGATATTGACTTATACTATCAATTAGGATCGGCTAAAAAAATCCCCGTGGAACAACAATCTCAGGATATAATTGTAAGTACGTTCATGTTATCTGAATTAGGACCCCTTGAGCAACAAACTTTCCTCCGTAAAGCTTGGGAATCCGTAAAATCAGAAGGACGCTTGATAATTGCCGCTGAGTTTGTTCCTTCTGGGTTATGGAATGTAATTTTTAGAATAAAACGATGGAGATATAAAAAAAGATTGAAAAAATTAAAAATTGAACAAACAAAACCTCTTAAACATTTTCATGACTATTTAGAACCTATAGGATTCCAGGTTGTTGATGAATATAATTGGAAACACGGTTCGATTAGGGTGCTTGAATTAAAAAAGAAGGAGAGTGAGATGAAAAGCCCAGGATATTACAAACCTGATCCCATAAAATTTAAGGGATTAGTATCAGAATTAAAAGTTTTGAGATGTTTATTAACCGGACAACTAGATAATGTTCCCATTGAGCCAGGAATATATAAATCTGGGGATCCAGATAAATCTGATCCTATTATAGTGACTGCCAATTATTTATATACGTATATTAAGATCTTAAGAGATTTAGATGATTTAGACGCTTGGGTTTTATGTGTAGATTCTAATGGAATCAACGTGTGGTGCGGTGCGAGAGGAGGGGATTTTGGCAATTCCCAGTTGCTTGATGCCATAAAGACGACTGAAATTAACAAGTACACATCTAATAATGTATTGATTTTACCTCAACTCGCCGCAGGAGGCATTTCAAAACCAGCTTTGCCAGAAAACACTGAAGAATTTCCATTTAGGATAAAATATGGACCTATTTGGTCGAAATTTTTGAAAGAATACTTAGAACACGGAGCAAAAAAGAAGTCAGAAAAGATGAAGAGGGCCAAATTTTCTTTATCTCATAGAATTCGTGCAGGAATTACCCACACAACTTTTCTATTAAGGAAAATTTTTATTATTCCCCTGTTTATTTTAATAGTTAGTTTAGGCACCCTTGATTATTTTAATTTAATAAATAAATTGTGGTTTATTGGAGATTTATTTATTTGGATTTTGTTTCCCAATCTACTCCTAACATTTTTTTATCCTATTTCAGAATTTACCCGAAAGTTTATCATTAAGGGTATTTTATTTGGAACAATTAATATGATTATTTTAGGTTTTGCCACATGGATTCTAAGAGGTTCTTTATTATTTATGGGTCTTAACTTAATCTTTCTCTTTTGGATTGGATTCTTTACCACAATATCTTTTAGCGGATATACCATGACGACTAATCCCCGGGAAATCCAAGAAGAGTACAAGACATTTAGAAAAATCAATTATGTTTTATTACCAATCTCACTTATATTAACGTTTATGAGTATTTTATTTATTTAAGCCTTTTAAAGTGATAAATTTTAATTAAAATTTAAAAAAAAGAAGTTAAATGACTAAATCAAATGAAATGAGTTGTTGCGGAACAGGAAATATAAATGACCTATTCGAGACCTTAGATTTAAGGATTTTAATTGATCCTTCCAAATGTAGCGCTTGTGGGTTATGTGAGGAAATATGTCCTTTCGGTCTACCAGAGAAGGGAGGAGATGGGGTTTATGAAATTAACAAGACAGAAGAGTGTATAGAATGTAGTGCTTGTCAGAGAAATTGCCCAGATAGTGCTATTATCATGGAAGAGCAAAAAGGATGCGGTTGTCTTTGGGATGCTCGAGATAAAGCAAAAGAATTAAACGCAAATAACTCATGCTGTTAATTTAAATAATATATAAGAGGAGGTGAAAAAAATGTCAGAAGAAAATGGTAAATTAAAAGTAGATATTTATGTTCCATTACAGGTATGTTCTTGTCAATGGGAAAACTTTATGAATAGGGTATTTGAGGTTTTAACGCCATATATTGATTATATCGAGCACGAGACTAAATCATTACACTCTGATGAAGCGGCAGAAATGAATTTATTTCACAAATGTGTGATGATTGACGGAGAAAAAATCACGAGTGTATATGCCTTAGAAAAAAAGTTGCCAAAGTTACTTAAGAAAAAGGGATTAAATGAAAACGCAAAAGAGGTACCTTAAAAGATAACTCGGATAAACTAACAAGGATTATATTCCAATGATAGATATTTTTAAAACCAATAAGTCTAATTAAAATAAATACATAAAAAAATTAAAAAATAAAAAAAATAGTGATATTTTAAGGAGGTAACAATTTGGACTCTTATGATAAATTACCAGATGTTGAAATAAAACCCAGAGGAGATATTTCGAAGAAATTCTTGGATTTAGGAATAGGTTCGTTTAAAGAAGCGTGCCTCTATGTTCATAATCAAGAATATGGCTATAACACTGATTACGATGATAAAATGATTTTTTTCAAGGAAAATAAAGGAACTTGTACCTCGAAGCATGCCGTAATTGCGTCTTTAGCAGAGGAGCTCGAAATACCGATTTATAAATACGTGGGTATCTATAAGTTTACCGAAGAGATTTCAAACGGGGCGAATAAAATATTAGAGAAATATAATATTCCTTATTTACCAATGAATCATTGCTTTTTGGTTTATAAGGATTATCGGTTCGATCTCACAGAGGGAAATAACAATGGAAAAAAGACATCAATTGAGAACTTTATTCATACCCAAAAAGTTGCTCCATTCATCAGCAAAAAAGACGAATATCTTACTTTAAAAGTGGTTCTTAGAGATAAGATATTACCTTCAAATCAGATGAATGGTATAAAGGAACGAACACTTCTAAAAGCCCGTGAAGAAGCGATTAAATTATTAAAACAAAATATGCAAAATTAAATATGAAATAAATACTATTAAATTCAAGAGAGGTGATAAAAGATTAAGGAAATTGAGTTTAAATTGAGTATTCCATTATCAGATTTGCAGAAAGGTATCGAATTAACTTTAAACGTTGAGGATGATACAATCTTCGTGGAAGCCCTGGCATTAGTGGATAAATACATTTATAATCATCCAGAAGAATCCATTTTTCCAATTTATGACGATTATATCCACAATTATTTACAGTTATTCATCGATCTTAAGAATGAGAAAATCTATCAAGATGTTGCAGTACATGCCTATGCCCCAGACGGAAATGGGGAAACGACAAAATTTAATCCAGTAGGAGCAAACATTTACTTTAACTTATTTCCAAATACTAAAATCTTTCTGCAGCCAGATTCAGGTTGTTGATGAGCAAAGTTTAAAAACCGTTTAAGTATCCAAGAACTAAAAAAGATAATCAAACAAAAATTCGGAAAAGATAATAAATATTTTGGCCATTACTTTTAAAAAAAACAAAGGGATGAGATCTTTCAATAAATATTAGTGAAAGATTGACTAAAGGACTGCCTCCTTTCCCTTTCCCTTTCCCTTTACCTTTCCCTCTACCACTATACATTTTACCCCTCGTTTTTTATCTGCTTATATCCTATTTCTAATTTATGAATAAGTCTATGGAAGTCGATTCAAATCGATGAAAATTATATCATATATCTCAAATTGAGTTTATGAATTCAGACCGGTTTTTATAGATTCAAATCGAAACATTTTAATATGAATAAATAATTTATAAAATAATAACATTTAATTAAAAATTTTAAATACCATGAATGATCAAAATAATGAAAAAAAATGGACTTGTCCTGAATGCGGACATGTTGTGTATTATTCGGGAGCACCACCAGATGAGTGTGTCGTATGTGGTAAAGGATTGAGCTTTTTTGATAAATACCTTCCAGTATGGGTTGTAATATGTATAATAATTGGGCTTCTACTCTCGGTTACCGTACCTAAGATCGGTGAAACAATTGATTCTTTGCAAGTTGGCGGAATATCCATTCCAATCGGAATTTGTTTATTTCTAATGATGTATCCTGCAATGTTAAATCTTCAATGGTCTGAGATTAAAAAGCTAGGGAAAGACCCAAAACCCATAATACTTTCGCTTTTTTCAAATTGGTTCGTTGCTCCTTTCGTTGGTGCGGCAATGGCAATTATATTTCTAAGAGGTAACCCACAATTAATGCTTGCAATAATTTTACTGTCAAGTAGTCCATGCACCGCAATGGTTTTGGTGTGGGGTTGGATGGCGAAAGGAAATCAAGAGCAAAATGTTATAACAACAAGTATAAATACAATTACCATCATCTTTTTGTATATCCCGATGATATATTTATTAGTCTCTCTGGCTAATCTTACATTAACGGAACCAATCCCCTTGAAAGTAATGGAATTAGTAATTTCACTGGTGATCTTTATCGGGTTACCCCTTGTATTGGGATTAATTAGTAGAAAGACCCTCATCGATAAGAAAGGAGAGGAATGGTTTGATGAAACTTATCGTCCCGCGGTCGGGAAAGTTGCGATATTGGCGCTTTTGATGACTTTGATTGTTTTATTTTCCTTAAACGGAGAGGTTTTGATTCTTAATCCCTTACTATTAATCCTAATCACATTCCCATTACTTATCGGGTTTGCTCTTGTCGTAGGATATAATCTTATAATTACCAAGCTTCTTAATTTAAGATACAGACAAGCGATCATTACAGTAGCTATTGGATCATCCAGCCATTTTGAAATTGCTATTGCTGTGGCTGTCGCGATGCACGGCGTTGGTTCAATGGCAGCTTTGGGAACTACAATGGGATTGTTTTGGGAGGTACCTGTGATGCTTACATTAGTATATCTGGGAAGATATCTCGGAAGAAAGGGTTATTGGAAAGGTTATGAAGAAGCTATTACAGAATATACATGAATTTTTTTATTCCAATTCTAAATTTTTTTTGTTTATACAGATAGTTGTAATTCTATTTGGGTG
>CAZDJH010000201.1:0-7205 GCA_964505645.1 uncultured archaeon
TAAATTTTGGTTTTTAATTATGGGAGATTTAGAATCCGAAATAACTGAATTGGATTGGCTTAATTTATTTTGCTCTTCTATAGAAGGAAAACCAGATATACAAAAACATCATTGCCTTCTAGAACTAGGTAATATACCACAGTTTTTCTCTGAATTTAAATTTAATGAAGATTCTGGAGATGAAATCCGAGCTTCCCCCGACGTAATTTTATGGAAACTCACCCTAAAGGGGTGAGTATTCTCGCATTAAAAAGGATAAATATCATTATCTTCTTGCCTGGCAAATTTAGCTGAAGGATTATAGGGAACCTCACTTAATTTATCCCTTTTCTCCAAGAAGGCGTTAACGCGTTCAAGGGTTAAAATGGGGGCTTTATCCACCAATTCGACCAACTTATCAAAACTTTGAGATGCAAGCACCACACAGTAATCTAAAGTCTCTTGCTGTGTGATTTTTCTGCCCAATCTTAACGTTAATCGCGCTTGTAATTGTTCAAGTGCCTTTTTCTTACTTAATTTTACAACTGCCATTTTTCTCACTAATATACTAGTATATTCAGAGTATAAAAATATACTTATCATGAAAATAAATTAAAAAATAAAAAAGGCATAATTTCTATGAAATTATAATCTGAATTTTTGCATTAAAGTTTTTATTAATATCATTCACCACGTCCTCTGGCAGCTCTTCTTCTTCGAGGAAGAGGATCGGGCACCCTTTAAGAATCCCTAAAGAAATTGAAAAGCAATCCGCAATTGAAATTGAATATCGACATTTAATTTGTCCCGCTTTTTCAACCAACCATTTTTCACTAATGATAGTTATCGATTTATTCACTTCTTCTAATATCCTTGTCGCTTCAGTATAGTTTTTTTTCCGGCAAATTATATAATAAAGCTCGGTTTTCATCACATTATGACCATAAAGAAGGATGGATGAATCCTCATTAAATATATACTCATCTAATAGAGGTACTATTGGTATGTTTTCGTCTGTAAAGTAAGCAATTAACACTCCCGAATCTAGTACTAACTCTTTCGATTCACCAAGGATTTCTTGTATAGATTTTCCATTCATAAAAATCACTTTTTTGAAGAATTATCATTTTCCTTATCAAAGATTTCCTTTTTAAGCTCATCTGTATAGGCTGATTTTGGGAGCGGGGCTCTTTTCTCTTCTCGTATTAATTCCTTTCTTCTCTCGCTATATAATTCATCTAAGGAACCTATTGAGAGAACCCCACGCAATTTTCTAAACTCTTTTAATCCTTGTTTTCGGAAGAGGTTTGTCGCTTGATTGTTGATCAAAAACTCAACTATTTCATTGTAGGTCACAGGACTGCCTTTTTGTTGCTCTAACTCTAGTTTTATTTGAAAAAGCTTCTTTTTTGTAGATTCATCAATTTGAATGGTTGTGGGCATTTTTTAAAAAGTTAATAATCGTTATAATTCTATAATAACTATAATCCTATAGAACATTTATATTTTATTGAAATCCATTCAGCTTCAGTTGAACTACTCACGCCTAAAGAGGTGAGATTCGTAATTCATCGAGAATTGCTGACCTACCATCAGTCTTACCTCCTCTCCAAACGCAATCATCAGAATTTTCCTTTAACTCTAAAAACTTAATGCCTTACTTCCATGAATATAAGCAATTTCAAAGGATAAAAACTATTAATTCAGGGATTTTTTCATAATGAGACTCATTTTTTGTCAAAATTTCGTTATATCCATTAGTCAAGATAATTCCCGCAATTAAGACGTCTATCTTACCAATTGGAGTACCCTTTGTATCTAAAAAGGCACTTATTTCAGCAGACTTCCTAATGGCTTTTAAATTGAGATTGAATACTTCTATATCGTTCAGTAAACGAACTAATTTTTGTTCTTCCTTTTGAACTTTCTTCAAATAATCTTTATCTTTTTGAAACCTTTTTGAGATGGGGGGAAAATAAAAACCATAATAAATTTCATAAAGAACTGGAACGGGTATTGCGAATATTGAATTTTTATACTCTGCGAAAAAGCTAGCAATTCCCGGCTTGCCTCGTAGGAAAGCAATTATAGCATCACTGTCTAGAAATATCATCTAACCTCTCCTTAATTCTTGATTCCATATCCTCGTTTAAGGATTCTCGGAATTCCTTAACGACTTGATCGAAATCCTCTGGAAGCTCAGCCCAAGCTCCAAAATGCCTCAATAATCGCGATGTTGAACCGATTAAGCCCTCATTTAGTAACTTTTCGATTACATCTGAAAAACTCTCATTTTTTTGTTTCAGTTTTTTAAGCTTTTTATACAGATCTAATCGAATAGAAATATTTTTTGATGCCATATATCTACCACATATCTATATAGATAATCTATATATTTAAAAATATCTTTAAATCTATCTTCAAACATCTCTTTCTTTTTTCAAAAGGTTGGATCCTTTGAAGCTTCGATTAACAGTTACTTAAAATATGCCCCAATCTAGACAGATATTTCGGACGTGTTCCTGAAGTCCTTCGGGTGAGCACAGATACTCACCCGAGGTAAGGATCTCAAAAAATACAAAAAGACAATTGAGGGATATATACAAGTATTCTTAAAAGCATTATCCCTCTTTAGTTTGCATGAATGAAGATTTAAGAACGTTTAGAAAAGATTTGATTTCAATCAAACTTATAGATTATATACAAGTATTCTTAAAAGCATTATCCCTCTTTAGTTTGCATGAAAAAAGATTTGATTTCAATCAAACTTATAGATTGATTTCAATCAAACTTATAGATTACATTATAACATCCTTATTAAAATGTTAATTACTCAAGGAGGGGAAAACTTTTCAATAAATTCAGCGGGGGTTAATACATTTAATTTGGGAATGTAATTCAAGAAATCACGGGGATTGGTGGTAAGAATTGATTTAGTATAATATAAAGCATGGGCACCAATTAAAAAATCCGGTATCAAATGTTCCCTTGTGCCTTTAAGGTTTTTATATTCCAAAAAAGCCGCCGCTGCGCTACGCGCTATAGTAATATTCAAATCAGTTATTTCTGCTCTGAAAAGTTCATATAACGTTTTATTTACTTTAATCTCATCTTCTCTGGGAGTCTCACTCCCGATTACGCCAACCCATATCTCCGCATACACAACATGACTTATATAAACTTGAATCTCAGAGTTTTTAATAATCTCCACAACTTTAATAATATCTTGAGAAAAAATATCTTTTTTCAGAAGAGAAATCACGATACTCGAATCGAGGGTTATTTCATTGTTGCTTAGTGTCATCGTCGGGACCTCTCATGATTTCTATAATTTCCCTTGTGGTTTTATCTTTGAATAGAGGATGATCCTCCCATATTCCAACGATCTCATCTAATATTTTTTGAAAATCTGACTCTTCCTTTTTTCGTATTAAGAACCCCTCGGCAAATGTTTCAAAAATAACCTTATCTCCCGCCTTAAGGCCCATTTTTTCCCGAATATCTTTTGGGATGGTTATCTGACCTTTTTTTGATATTTTTGATTCTTCAATCATTTTTTTCCCAAGTAAAGAATTAAATTCTTTACTAAAAA
The DNA here is from genome assembly GCA_964505645.1 of uncultured archaeon. Lineage (GTDB taxonomy): Archaea > Asgardarchaeota > Lokiarchaeia > Sigyniarchaeales > SOKP01 > TEKIR-8. The sequence goes on from CAZDJH010000201.1 coordinate 3,572, forward strand.
ATCTTCCTTTTATTTTAATAGATTTTTCTCGGTATATCTGTTGACAATGACGCATGTGGTATGCGGATATTGCTCAAATCCTTGCTCTAACATGTTCCATTCTCACCTTTGTGAATTATTTCTCTGAGATCACATCATAAGAAGTTTAGGTAAAAAAATGTTGCGGATATGAAACAAAGGATTACATAAGAAACTCAATTATACTGAAATGTTTCATTTTAAGCTATTCTTGCCTGGAAGAATTTTGAGTATTACTTTTTAAATCGTTATTTAAAAGAGATTCCTTCCTCCCTTAGAACTTCACTGAATTTATATATATCTATATCTAAAATTTCGCATGCTTTACCTATTGTATTAGGGTTTGTTCCAGTTTCATAAATGACTACCTTCAAGTCATAAGCTTTTGCTAAAGCAACTACATAAGGATCAGCGTAATGTTTTTGCGTACTACTTCTGCCCCATTTGGGAAAATTCTCATTATTAACTAAGAATTCAATAATAGATTGCTCTTCAGGAGTGGGCTCCACAAAAAGATCTGAAAAAGAGGTAAAATGATTATATATCTCATCCCTTTGTCTTCCTAATTCATCTTTAACAAGATAAGTTGATATTATTACTCCGTTCCGGATCATTTGGTCGATATTTTCATATATTCCAGGGAAAACATCCGGAGGATAATGATCTCGCCAAATAGAAATATAAACGTCGGTGTCAAAACTATATTTCGCGTTCGGATAAGGGGAGACTAATTTCTTTTGGAATGACATGGATTCCTCGCCCTTATAGATTTTCTCTCAATTTGGGTAAGTGCTTTAGACTCATCCCTAAATAATAAGACGCATCATTCATGGTAATTTTTCTGTTATCCATTGCATTCAATACAATTTTTAGATAGTTTTTCGAATTGCCACTAATAACTTTCTGATATGGAGAGGGTCCCCCACTTTTTTTTGTTGATGAGACTCTTTTCATCCATTCTTTTCTTTTCCTTTGATAAAAACCTTTACTTGTTAATTCTAAATCAAGGAGCCTCCGAAGTATTACTTCTTTGCTTGCCCAAAAATATTTTGATAAGTTCCCCAATTCCTTTTCACTCCTTTCCCTCGGATATTTGTAATCTACTTTACTCAATCTTTCAGTTAAAGCATCTTTTGGGACTAGAGCGGCCCCCGCTATGGCATTACAGATCTTTTCTATTTTGAAGTGCCTTTCCTCTTCCCCCGAAATAATGCAAATACCCCCTTTTTTCAACATTAAATGAGAAAATTCATGGATTAAGGTAAAAATCCTTCCTAAGACACTGTCACTCCGATTTATCGCGAGTGTCGGGTAAGGCTTTTTCGATATTGAAAATCCTCTCATTTCTTCGATATCTACACCCGAAATTTGAAAGATGAGGGCTCCTTTTGCCTCAATCTCCTCCTTCCAGGCATTGAATGCATCATATTTCGTAGTCCATCTTTCACGTTTCTTGAAATTAAGATTTAAGATTTTTAACACCTTATCTCCAACAATCTCCGGATTATCCTTGATATCGATTGATGAAAGAAAAGAATAATCATATTTTTTATCATATTCTTTATAATTAACTGCTAATGTCCTTTTTTCCATTACTTTGGTTATTTCTTCTCTTAATTGAGGCGAAAATCTTACCCCTTTTGATTTTATCGTTCTGAAATCATTTTCTAATCCAATCAAATCATCATTTGGGGGAGTCTTAAGATAAAAGAAGGCAGGGGGTCTTTTATACCTATTAGCAATAGTTATGAATTGCCTAAACGTAAGCTTTTCCTCTCCCTCTTCCGCCTTTCTAAGCTTTTCGGGATTAAAATATGACTTTACTGCCTCTTCAATCGAATATCCCGCTTTAATTCTTGCCCACTTTAACATTTCTGGATTGATATACGCAAGCATTTTTCTTTTATCAATTAAATTCTGGTAATTTGATTTTTTATGATTATTGATTATTCTTAAAATGATTGATATTATTATATTTATTAAAATAATAAGACTCCTAAGAATTAATATATATGTATTAAAAACAATAAAAATCCTTTTTGCGGTTTTGTTAAGAAGCCTTTGATTTTATTGTGAATAGGTTAATCTAATCGTTATCTTCGGTGCTTTTACTTCACTTAAAAACCTCCTTTTGAGCAGAAATAACATCAAAAAGCTCCCCGAATTTGTCTATGATTTGGACTCGCTCAAGTACCTCGATTTGTTCTTGAATCCCTTAACTAATATAAGTAAATACATCCTCAAAAGGAAGTTTAGCAAGATCCCCATCATGCAAAAGTACCGTAATAAGTAGAACTCATAAAAATTGATAAATTCTCTTCACAGAACCTTCGGGAACTCGTTAAAATAAACGAAATTCCCAATTATAAATCGACTTTTAAAGAAATAGCCTATAGAAATCGCCAAAAAAGAATAGGTTTTGAATACGGAAATCTTGATTCGGAAACTCAATAGAAGAAGAACTAATTGCGTTCACCCAAAAGTATTTCGCCCGCAATTAGGGCAAATAAAATTGCTGCTCGGGATTTGGGTTCCACAATTTGAGCATCTTTTCATTCCTCCGGAAAGAGTTGGCTCGTGTCGGTCAACCCCAATCCCACTCCCCTTTTTCTTCCTCCTTCCCTTTAAAAACCTCGCCAAACCACCAATAATACCCGCCAGGCCCGCCGAGCCCCCTACAATCCCTCCAATTATCGCTATTAGCATTCCGTCTTGCGTCGGATCACTTTGCCCGCCTTCATCGTATGCCACGGTGACCGTAATGACGGTACTGTTCTCATTGCCATATGTGTCGTTCACAAGGATTTCAATGAAGTACTTACCGACTGCAAGGGCTGTAACGTTAGTTATTGTTCCGTTAGAATCAATTTGAAAATGCACCGTATCATTTATCCAGTAAGCCTCAACCCCGGATAGGTCGGTGGCGTTTACATCGTAACTCAATGGAGTGCCCGTCTCGATTATTTGGTCAATAGGGACAGGATTCCATATGGGCGCTTCGGTATCTCCCACGCTGATCTTTATTATTGTCGTATTAGCATTCCCGAAGCTATCATTCACCACGATCTCGAGCCAATATTCGCCTACGGTCAGTATTGTGTTATTGCTTATCAATCCGGTATAATTATTGATGTTAAAGTTTGTTGTATCATTGAGAGAGTACATTATAGTTGAATTATCGGTCGCGTTAACGTCATAGCTCAAGCCCTCACCCAACTCACAGGTTTGATCTTTTGGTTGAGGATTCCAAATTGGAGCTTCAGTATCATTATAACCATCATTCTTTACCACAACCGTAATCTGTGGACTCGATCGGAGATACCCGCTTTTATTAATTGTTAACGTAGCATCAAAGGTTTTCGATGGGATTGTCTCATTTAACGGGAGGTGGTCGCTAATGTTTATTAAATAATTGCCAGTAATTCCATCTTCAATAAATCCAGCATAGGGGCTATTTTGGAATACATCCAGCGTATTAAAGCTTAAATTGAGGTTTGCACCATTCACCGGACAACCAGATGCCGAGTCTTTCAAGTTAGCATAGAACACAAGGTTCTCACCGGAATAAATCTCCAGGTAATGTGGGGTGCTCACGTTGAATTGGCGGTTTTGCACC
>CAZDJH010000202.1:0-7187 GCA_964505645.1 uncultured archaeon
CAAGTTCTTTTTTATCACATCAAGCCCCCGCCTTATTTATTAAAACCAAATATCCAAGAAAAATTGACGGGACCGCCATATGTTTTAGTACAATTGTCCCAGATTTGAGTTCTGTGCTGGACTTATTTACGGATGGATTCTTTCGAAATATAAGCCATTCAATAATGGGATTATTCATATGGACCTTACCACTTACGCTAATCTCCACCATAATTTTCTCGAGATATATTGCCCCGCAACTGGCCCGAATAGCAAAAATAGACAATCTTCTTTTCAAACCATTGAAATTTTTTGGAGTAGATGATTGGGATAAATTAAAATTAAAAAGATTTAATAAAAGATTCTTCATTATTGCCTCCTATTCAGCCCTCATTGGCGGGGTAACTCATATTTTGCTAGACTTCCCCTCTCACGAGAATGTAGAGTTATTTTATCCCCTTGCACTCTTCAAGGCGCCCACATTTTTATCAATCCAATTGTTGGACTTCGGGACAATAATGATAGGAACAAGAACAATACAGCTTGAATTAACCCTATATAATCTAATCTGGATTATTGAGTCACTGGTCTTAATCTTTCCAACGCTCTATTTCTTCCGTTATATAAAGAAAAATGATTTAATTAACGAATGGTATTTAAATGAATGGAATCGTGTTTGATCATATTTATATATCTAAATTGATATAAGGTTTATAATGGAAAGGCGGAAATTTCAAGTTAATGATTACATTACCTTAAGGTTAGAAAATGGAAAGACCATCATCTATGTTGATGGAAAACGATTTCGGCAATGTAAGTATTTAGTATTTCAATTAAATAGAGATGAATTACATAAATATGATAAATTTGACTCTATTGACAAGATAGAGGAAAAAGATCGGAGCTCGACCTATAAAAATATAGATATTACCCCTGAAGCAGAGTTTTGGGGGCATTGCTCAAATCTTCAAGCATGGGCCGAACATAATTACGACACAAAATTACTGCATAAATCCCTCGCCTTCCCCCTTTTAAAAACACTTAATAGGGCAGGAGATCAGAAAGCACGGATAGTTTTTAAAGAAGAGATAGCTTTCAGGTTTTTAAGTGGGCATAATTCAGTCGTATTATATTTGCTGGAAGGGGGTTATTTAGAATTATTGAATAAGGATGAATTAAAGAGTTTAGTATATAGTAATGAAATGGAAAAATTAAGCAAAAAATCAATAAAGAGTTTTCTACCAAAATTATCTAATTATTTCAAATTGAACGATAAGTTCCCAAAAACGAAAACTTTAGTGGTGGACTTGATCAAGAGAGTCTTTGAAGAGTTTGAAAATATTGAAGATATTCGTTCAATCATAAAGGAGGGGTATATCGAAAATCTGAAGGAAAAGGAATTAGAAACCATAGTGCATGCTTTAAACATAAATAAATTATATGAATATCCAAAGGAAGATATTCTATTTATCTTATCAAATTTTTTTAAATATAATGTTTCTAAGACAAAGCTTCTTCTAATAAGATTAATCAAGAGGGTCTTCGAAGCATTAAACGATAGGGAGTTGGTAAATTATATCATTAAGGAAGGATATATAGACTATTTGTCTGAAGATGAAATAAACAATTTAATAAATACCCTCAATATAACCAAGATAAAAAGGCACTCATTATACGATATCATCTGGTTATTGGAAAACTTTTACGATATGGGTCGGGAAATGGAAACCTTATCAGGAGCTCTCAAAATACCCCTCTATGAAGTAAAAGCAATTAATATGATTGAAATCAAATTGAATAAAACTTTTGAATTGGTTAGTAATATCAATTGGGAATCAGATTTAGTTTTAAAACAGGGATTAAAAGGAATAGAGGGAATTGGGATATACGCTTGTGGATTATCTTCATTCCCAAAATCTTTATTAAATTTTCAATATTTAAAACGAATTGAACTATATGGAAATAATTTAGGTCAAATTCCCGATTCAATAAATAATCTCAAATCTTTAAGAGAATTAGAATTGGGAGGTAATCAATTGAGTTCGATACCAGAGTCTATTGGAAGGATTCAATCATTAGAGATACTTAAATTATATAGAAATCAAATAAACACTCTTCCAGAATCTTTAATTGAGTTGCCTTCACTTAAATTATTACATATAATCAACAACCCCTTAGATGAAAAAGCGATTTCCATTTTAAAAAAATTACAAGGAAAAGGCGTATACATCGATATGACGCTTAATAAGCGGTGAATTATCTTGGTAAAAATTGGTATTTTAGGAGATACTTCTACGGATAAAGTTTATGTGTTAAGATCCCTTGTAAAACTGTTAAACTTATCGTCGTTTAAATTTAATATCATAAGAGTTCAATTTAATGATGAAGAAAACTTGAACTCAGCTAATAATAATGAAGAGGAGATAAGTAGAATTTATCCCAATCGCATAATTTTTCAAGAAGTAGAGAGGAAAATGACTCATACAATTTTTGCCCCAATTGGAGATGTGCATGGGGTTATCATTAAAATGGAGATTATAACAATTAGCAGAATTGCCTCCCACATAATTGCCCTTTTTACTTTAAAGAATGATATTGAAGAACAATTTGAAGTTTACAAATATAGTAGGTTTCTTCCCGATAATATTCATATTCTAATTGATTTAAAAGGGGTAAATAATCGAGAAAGAATCAATCAAATTGAGCAAAAAATAGTGGAATTCTTTACCGGAAAGAAGATCAAGGTTAGAAGTTTATTCGAGTTTAATTCCTATAAAAAGAAGCAGATTGAAACTTATGCCTATTTTATCATAAGATTGTGCGCGGATTGTGAATTACATACCCCCTAAAGGGGTTGGATTCAACCATTCGGCTAGAACTTTTTACCAGAACTGTTTAGAATTTATTAAGAAACCATCAGAATCAAATTTTAACTGTTCTCCTCCTGTGATAAAAGTTAAGTCATCACGAGACGAAACTTCCTCGAAAAAATATTTTGAAACTAAAAGCCGTTCCAATTTTAATGTATTCCTAATCCAAATGAGACGAAAATCTTCAACATTTTTCAGGTTTGCTAGGTTAAAAACTTCTTTTAAGACTTCTTGGTCGTTTCTAAAATACATTGGTATTTTAGCAGAATCAGTTCTATATGCAGAGAGTGCATTCAAGTAGGTTTTAGAACGATCGATTTTATCAATTACCTTTTGCGTTGTAAAGTCTGCCAATCCGATTCCTTGGGCGTTCCCATGCGTTTCCTCTGTCAAGTCTCGAACAAATAACCATTGAACCCGCATTTCTGAGTTGGGCTTTCGTCCTGTGATGCTGGTATCCATTCCTGTCCCAAAGATATTTTTACCCATCTCATCAATAATTAGGAGGTCAATCTTTTTAAATGGGATTCCAAGTTGGATTTCTCTATATCTCAGTAATAATTCTGGCTCCTTATCTTTAAATCTGTCAGGTGAAAGCAAATGAATTTCAGCAGTTTGGTTATAAATATTTTGAATTAAACCAATACCACAGATGATAGGAACCTTTTTAAGGATAATTTCCCTGTGTGTTTTACTAATTTCATCCCATGAGTGATGTGCAATTAATTTATGGTAAAGTTGAGCGCCTCTAGCTTTCCCTAATCCCATTAGACACATTTTGGTAAGGCCACTTTCCACATCACCAACAAATTTAGAATGGGTTTTGATTTTATTGATAATAATAATTTTGTCTGCAGAGGCAGCATGCTTATCTATGTAAATAGGAGTACCATATGGACTTTTGGCAATTTCGACCACTTCCATTGTCGCCTTAATGGGACACCCCAATGAATTCTCGCAAATTCCATAGTCATGGAGCACTTGCATTTGACCATGTTCCGTAGCACCTGCATGAGAACCCATTGCAGGGATAACAAATGGAAATGCTTTCAAATCCTTTAAATATTCAACAATTATTTTTAAAATAAGGGATTGATTATTAATTCCTCGAGAGCTTGCTGTGAGTGCGACAGTTTCACCTGGTTTGATGTATTCGTCTATTTTAAAATCAGTTAACTTCTTCCGTATTACAGGTTCTAATTGATTAATATGTTTAATATTGCTCTTTTGCCTAACACATCGCATTTCTGGATATACTAACGGTTTTTTGGTCATTATTCATGAGATAAAAATAAATAAATTACTCTATAAGAATTTAAATATTCACCGTATTAAAAAGCGTTAAAGATTAACTGATTAAATCTGTAAGACCTAATTTCTCTAATTTCTCTTTTCGGGGTATTCCTTTTGAATCCCAATCCATAACTTCATAATAATCATCTAAAAGGGAATCCAAATCCACTGTTTGACCTTTACTCTTTCCTTTAGGCATAGGCTCTTTTAGAAAACGATCTGGAATCGTATCATTCTTTCGATTAAAGCCCAATTGTACATTATACATTCGTTCAAGGTTGATAATACGTTCTGCTATTTGATCTAAGACATCGGTATCTATATCCATCCCCGTAACGGCTGAGTATGCTTCTGCTTGATCGGCAAGCGTAATGCCAGCCCGCATTGTTGAACAAAGCGCTAATGAATCCACAATTGCCATACTGAATTGATGGGTCCTTTCAAATTCACCTTTACCCTCGATTTCAAATCGATTTCCCGCTGCAAGTTCGCCCCCGAATGTCGTCGCGAACATATGATGGGCTCCCTTGGGAGAAGTCGCATAAGTTAGGGCCATCGCTTTGGCTCCCCTTGGGTCATACACCGGAAAAGATTGTCCCTTAGAATGCACGGCGAGATCATCGATCCCTAACTCTTTTGCTGCTCTGGCTACTCCTTTAGCAAGAATGGCCCCTAAACCCTTACGCTCACCAATTAACTTTAAAACCTCTATCAACGCTTCACCATCTCCAAAACCTAACTTAATCCCCCCAGTATCCTCTAGAGTCAACCTTCCCGTTTCATATCCCTCCATCACCATAGACACGCACGCTCCAGCATTAATTGTATCAAAACCATATGTATCACATATATCCGTTGCCTTTAAGAGGATTTTCCAACTGCTTATTCCGCAATTCGATCCCAACATTCCAACTGTTTCAAATTCTGGTCCTTCCATATGAATTTTTCTGCCATCCTTAGAAAACGTGTAAGTCCACTTTCCACAGGCAATGGGACATCCAAAACATGAACTATCGTTGACAATAACCTCTTCCCGCATTTGTTTCCCCTCAAGCTTGTATCCCTTTTCGAAATGGCCCTCTGAAAAATTACGTGTGGTCCAAAACCCTGCTCCATTTATACGTTCAACCAATTCCATTGTTCCATATACTCTGCGAACTTTTCCTGCTCGGGATGCCTTAAGATTATGCACTAGTCTTTTCGTTAATTCGAGCGATTTATCCAAGTCTGCCACCTTAACGTCATGGGACCCCCTTAATGCAATTCCCTTCAAGTTTTTAGACCCCATCACCGCCCCACCGCCGCCACGTCCGAATTCCCTATATTTTGCTGCAGTAATACAAGCATAATTCACCAGTCTTTCCCCCGCAGGTCCAATAACTGCGATCTGTATTGAATTGTCATCACCAAGCTCATTTCGGATCTTATCCTCACTTTCAGGTACCAATTTCCCCCATATATCTTCGGCTGACCTCAACTCAACGATTTCATCATCAATCCAGAGATAAACGGGCTCTTCTGCCTTACCCTCTATTATTATACCATCATAACCCGCATATTTTAATTCGGGCCCCCAATGACCCCCACAGAGGGAATACGAATATGTGTCGGTCAAGGGTGATTTAAAGGTTAGGCAGATTTTATTATTGCCAGGAATAGATGTCCCAGCTAATGCACCATTCATGAATATGAGCTTATTATCTGGAGTTAAGGGCTTGGTTGGGGGAGGCACTTCTTTTGTTAAATAATAAGCCCCTAAACCCCTTCCGCCTAAATACTTTTCCCAGATACTTGGTTCTATCTCCTCAGGTGATATTACTTCTGTGGCAAGATTCACCCTCAATAACTTTCCAAATAATCCTTTATATTGTACCATTTATTTCTCCTCCTCAATTAGACTCTGAGCTATTTCATTCACGTATATTGATTTATAAATATTATTTGCTTTCTGAATATCCATGTATTGAATAGCATGTTCGGGACAAATATCTACACATGCAGGGTCTCCTCCACATAAATCGCAGATTATAACACATTCATCATCTCGATGCATACTCGGCGCAGCGTAAGGACACTCTCGAATACATTGACGACAAGCAATACACTTCTCTTCATCAACATTTATCGCATTCGTCTCTGGATCTCTCGATAATGCTTCAAAATTACATGCTTCAATACAAGGAGCATCAAAACACTGATGACAGTAGGTTGCCAAATCCATTTGCCTCTGATCATCCCGAAAAATACGGATTCGCGCTTTTGTAGGATTTGATACGCCATAATGAGTTAAAGTACATAACTGCTCACATAAGCGACATCCTACGCATTTCTTGGGTTCGAATACTAATACTTTATTTTTCATTTTAATCAATAATGATAGATTTACTTATTAGTTTGATTCAAGCATTTTCCATATACATATTAAAAGTACGTTTTAAAATTATGTATTTAAAACATTGCATCAAATACAATCTATTCTAATTTATCTTGATTGAATAGAATAATTAAATAATACCAATAAATCTGTTTTCTATTTATCTACTAAAAAAAATTTATAAACTTTAAAAGGATATTTAAAGTTGTTTTCCAAGAATTCTAAAGGTATATATGTGAAAAGGGTAATTTAAAACCCAATGGCTCTCAATATTTCTAGCCGTCTTTTAATAGCAAGTATTATTTCGGCCAGAAATAAGTTTATGCTTAATTCTTTAGAGACCCTTATTATTTCTCTGAAATTTCCAATCTGTTTTTTGTTTATGTAGTTCTTTACATCTTGTATTTCCACCACTTTTGGATCACCCGCATTCATCAGTTCAAAATTCGAAGCAATTACCCCTCCTGCGTTTGCTATGCCTGGAATGATTATCTTATTATTATCATCCAAAATTTCTTGGGCTTTTAATGTTATAGGTCCATTCGCAGCAGACACAATTATATTCGCCGATATTTTCTCCGCGTTATCTTTTGTAATTTGATCTTCTAAAGCGGCTGGGATTAGCACATCAAGATCGCTAGAAAATAGTTCTTCATTTGATAATCCTTTTC
>CAZDJH010000203.1:0-7186 GCA_964505645.1 uncultured archaeon
AAAGGTACAGGATTTTTTGGTGCAAAAGCAACTTGAAATAAACGATGAAGAGCAAAAAAGGAAGATTACGGAATTAATTCTCGAAGCCTTGGAACTCATGTTCAACATATTTTATGAATATGGAGAAGGATGGTTAAATGTTTGTTTTTTGGATTTTTTAGATAAATTTGATGAGCATTTCGAAAGAAGGTTTAAATCCCCCATAGTCAAAAAGCATGTACTAAAAACATATGAGTCGCGCAAATTTTCATCGATAATGTTTACTAATTTCTCTAAGATGATGACCAAAAAAGACTTAGTAAAGGTTTTAGACCATTTTGGTCTTAAGTTTTTTGAATTAATCCATTATGAATTTGATGATTTCGGAAAGAAGGTAAATAAAATCCTATTGGTGTTCGCTTTAAATAAACTGCCCGAAGAAGAATCAAAAGCTTTAAGTGATCTTCAAGAGTGCTTATCAAATGAACTCATTTTCTCCACCGATTTTGATAATTGGGTCAACAATAACCGTAATAAAGTAATTATTACCGATGGACATGTAAAGGGCATCCAACTCGCCGGGGAGAAGATAATTAGGCTTCCAAATTCCATTGGGCATTTTAAACATTTAGAGTATTTATATTTGGAAAATAATATAATTGTGGAAATCCCAGAGACCTTTGGACGATTAAAAGGCTTAAAAAGCCTAAACTTCGTGTCAATCAATACCTTGTTAATCCCCAAAAACCCCAGAGTCTTCAAAATACTTCGCGAAAGTGTTAAAGAAATATACTTTTATGAAATAGAACAAAAAATCAGATATACAGAAAAATTAAAATTTTAAAAAAACCAATTTTAAAAAGTGAAACCAATGAAAGTCCGATTAGGATTCGTCTCGAACTCCTCCTCCGCCAGCTTTTTGATCGCGACAAAGGAGGAAATGACATATTCACAATTAAGGAAAAGTATTACGGATTACTTTAGAAAGAATAAGTATAACTTTTATCTCCCAATCTCCAAGGAATATACGGTATTTAATTTAAAGTATTCGTCCCTATATAGAGATATGTTTGATACTGATAAAGATTTACATATTATTCCAGCATCTTCGGAGCAATTTGCCAGCGTATATCTGAAGAAATCACCGAAATTGGTCATTGAGAGTGCCATTGAAATTCTTACTAAGATCAATTGGGAATCGGTATCAGAAATTACGGATCTTGAGTTAAATCCCATATCCTACCGGGAAACACAATCCGATAAGAAGAGGGATAGTAGCCACATTCTGGAGGTTCCCTTTTTAAAAGAGCTAAAAAAGATGGGGTACAAGTACTTTTACCCGGGGAAGGGGATACCAAAAGATGAAAGGTGGCTATTTGGATTACGAATTGTAAATAATAAGCTTGCCTTATTTGTCGCCAAGGCATATTAAAGTACGGAGGAGAAAAAGCCAAGTGAACTTTAAAAATGTATATACGCTCGAGGGGCACAAGAAAAAAGTTACCTCGATCCATATTATGGATAATTCTGTAGTTATAACGGGTTCTTGGGATAAATATTTAAGAGTCTGGAGGTTTAATGATAAGAAACTGAATTTAGAGCGCGAATTAAAGCATCCGACGTTATTAGACCGCATTCTTATTACACCGGACGATAGATATATAATTACGGTTGAGGCTAATTCCACGACAAATGTGTGGACTTATGATGATTTTTCAGAGCATCTAAAGATAGAAAGCAATGATTTCACCTCATCCTCCGTGATTCTATCTCATGATGGACAATATTTAGCTGTACCCCAGATTAAGGATTGGCGCTTATATTTTGATATTTATAAGCTCTCAACCGGAGAGAAGGTACAAGAAAAAGTATATATGCAAACTTCTTTCGATTACAAGGCTCGAAATTTTACTCCAGATTTATATGGATCGGAACAAAAATCATTTACAATTAAACGGGGGCGGAATTTACCCGATATCTCCTGTAAAATAGCTCAACATTCCGATATTTGTATATCTAACAATTTGAATTTTATTGTTGAGCCCTATCATAAGGGATTTCAATTCGGTATTCGCGTTTGGGATGCTATATCGTGTAAAAAACTTTATAATTTACAAGATTGCAAAGATCTTGTGACAATGGTCAAGATTTCGGACGATAACCGCTATATAGTCGCTACTTCTGGAGATAAAAAGATACGGATCTGGAATCTTGATAACGGAAGTTTATTGCAAACTCTAAAAGGACATAATGATTTTGTCGAATCTGTAGGCTTATCAGCAGATATGAAGTTTATAGTGAGCGGCTCTTATGATGGGACTCTTATTTTGTGGGAAGATGAAGGTTAAAATGTTTCAATCCATTTTTTCAATTGGGGCAGAATCTGAATTTGCCCAAACTATTAAAGCTCCGTCATGGGATCCGCTAGCTATTGAGCTCAAATTATCCGAGATAGCTAAGGATTTCTTTGATGAGTTTGATGCCATTGCTAAGAGTAGGCTCGATTCACAAGAACATGGCGAGATTAGGCGTTCTGTTTCTAATTTGTTAAACTTCATTGAGAACGCACCTAAAAATATTTTAGTAATCGTTGCTACAAATCACCCAAGTGTTCTTGATATAGCAGTTTGGAGAAGATTTGATGAGATCGTTGAATTCTCTTTGCCAAAGCAAAAAGAAATTAGGAAATTACTGAAATTGAAGCTTAAAAATTATCGATATGAAATTAATGATTTTCAAGAATTTATAAAGAAATTAAATAATCTATCTCATGCTGATATTGAGCGTATTTGTCATGATGCTATCAAGTTTGCTATATTAAATAAAATTGATATCATTAATCAGAGTTTGTTGTTAAAGAAATCCGAGGATTTTCTAAAGAAAAAAGCAAAATTAAATATTGTTTTAAGTAAACAAGATGAAAAATGAGTCAAGATATTAATTTTAAGAAATACAAACATCTAGAATTCGATCGATACCATCCTCCCACTCGATATCCAATGAAAAAAAGACCAGGATATGGGCGCTCTCCAAAGAAGCAAGATGTGAAAAAACATGGAGAGAAATTAGCTGAGGAACTTGAAGAGGTAGAAATAGAGCATGATCGTGTAAAAAGAATATATCCTCCTGATCTAAACCCTCAATTAATATTTATTATTGATCAGGAAGTTGAAAGTGATGATTTACTTGAAGTTGATGAGATATCGTTAATAAATTCAGGTATCGAAATTTTAGAAAAAGAAGGGGAAAATTGGATAATTGTCTTTGCCTCGGAAGGGCATGTTAATCGATTTAAAGAGAAACTTCATATTTACAAGCAAGAAATTAGAAAAAGAGGCAGAAGAATTCTTAAAAAACCTCGATTCTCAGGACTTTTTAATAATGTGAAAGATATCATCCCAAGATTCCCTAAAGATCGCTTAGGAAAAGGCTTGAAAGCTTATTATGATAAAGGTGCCTTTCCAAAAGAGTTCTTAAAAGTAAGAATTGATTTTTGGTGGTTAGGTAGAAAGATTATAGAAAAAAGAATGGATCATTGTGAAGAGATTTTAAAAAGAAATAAATGTAAATTAATAAGCCGATATAATGATTATGGAATTGCCTCTATAATTACAAAAATTAATTATGAAACTCTTAAATCCATTATAGAGTTAACAGAAGTATATAAAATCGAATCAATTGAGATTAAAACCATTGAAAGAAAAATTAGCACAGTTAGTATAAAGAATTTTCCTGAAGTTAATATCTCAGAAGTCTCTTCAAAACCTTTTATTTGTTTAATAGATACGGGAGTTGTAGAAAAACATCCAATTTTAGATGGGACAGTAATCAATTCTATTCTCAAAACTAAAGACTCTGACTTATCAAATGATGAGGATGGACATGGTACTCATTTAACTGGTACTTTATTATATGGTGATCTGGAGGAAAAAATAGAAAGTGAAGAGATATTTCCACAAGCAAAATTAATAAGCGTTAAAATTGCTAAAGAATATCAAATGAAGAACATCTCCGATATAAATAACAAAATAATCGATTCCATTCGTGAGGTATACGACAATTATGGATGCAAGTTATATATATTAACCTATTTACCATCTTACAACCCCTTTTCATCGGGTACCAAAACAAGGGAACATCAACTTAGTAGAATGCTCGATAGTATTATAAATGAATTAAAATTTGGCATCAGAGCTCGAATGAGATATATGAACAAGTTCAGCAGAAAATTAGGGAAGGTATTACTTTAAGGGTATAAGAAGGTTTTTTTTAATCTTTACTTTAATTTTCGATGCACAATTTTCTCTGATCTTTATTGAATGTAAATCCAATGATAATAAAACGATCATATTGTGAATTACTCTTCGGATTATTAAAAATTTGTTAATTATACTAAACCAAAAACAAAAATTGGCCCAATGTTTTAACTAAAATGTAAAAAGCTCTAACATAATATGGTAATCCTTCATCTTCCTATAAAAAGTAATTTCTTGAGTTACTAAGTTATTATTTTTCATACTATTTTAAATCCACAATTAATATCTTCGGCTGAAAGTATATAAATTGGGTAAATATTTATCCTTGAACTGATCCATTGTATCGATCCCTGCAAATTCGGATTCTATATTTTCTATGGGAATCCCGTAAATCTTACTGAGTATCTTATTCTTGTTTTTTTCACTAAGATTTCGTTTAATTGCCTCCCAAGACCAATTTAGGATCATATCGGTCCCTTGTTTTTTTTCTGACCGGTCACAAATTTTTTGAATTACTTTGTTCCAAGATACCGAACCGCACGGATCCACTAAAAATAATGCGATGGGTTTTTTTGAATGGACACTGTTTCCCTCCACTTGAAGATATTCCGTGAAAATTTCATCGATACTATTATTAATATCTTTATTGTAGAGAACAATCTTTGCATTGGAATATATTCTTTCTTCTTTAAACTTTGGCGGACATGAAATATTTGGAGATTCAGGAAAAATAATCTTAGGCTTTGAACCTTTTGTAAATTTTCTTTTCCGCTTTGTCTCTAAAGATTTATATTTCCATTCGTCCTTAATCTCTTTAAAAATCCTTATTCCGTTTTTTTTGAAGTCGTTTACATAAGATTTAAGAACACTGAAAACATTTGGGTCTTTCTCGTTTAAGATAATAGATAAATTATTTGATATCGTAAGAGTCTTTAAAATTGCAAGTAGAGGGGAACCATATATAATTTCTTCCATCTTCTTTCCCGAAATCCCCTTTCTCTTATAAGCCTTTCCACGGGAATTAGACCCTCTTCATCGGAATATAACCATTTAACAGATCGATAATGATGATATTCTATTTCGGGTAGATTCCTATATTCATAATCTCCTTCAACAATTCCTATTGCCCTGATTCGTTTAATACCAGAGGGAACTAGGATGACATCTTCGATTTTAACAGAATTAATAAATTGATTTATCTGTTGAACATCCGTCTGATTAAAATCATTACCAATATTTTTATAAAACTTCCTAACTTTATCTTCAATCTCCTTTTTTGAGTCTCCATTTTTATATTTAATATCTTTACCCCAACCTAAAGCAATACAATCATTCTCTATGCAATAATTATATATTTCCGTTTCACTTTTTCTTCCAAGAGACATTTTCCAAAAGGTTTTAGAGTTTAATGAATCGAGATCAATAAATAAATATAAAAACAATAGGAATATATTTCCTTCAGGTAATTCTCTCAACAACCCTCACCGTGGTTATCCTTACTAACATGCCTTTCTTCGTGAATCTTATAGGGACGTCGCCGGAGTTAGCAGCTCAAACGATATCCTACTTATCTCTAAGAGCCCTTGCGCTCCCCTTCAATTCCCTGGCATTACTGTTGGTCATAGCCCTTAAATCAATGGACCGGGCACGCTTGGGGCTGAAAATTATTGCCATAAATTAATTTATGCAAGTTTCCATGATGGAAGAAAGGAACTTGGGATCAAGAATAAAGGAGAGAATAAAGGAGAGACTTTAATAAATAGCAGAATATTAATATCTTTCTGGGATATGAATTATATATAAGAGATCATAGCTTCAATAAGTGTATTAAATCATTTGGTTAATTAGATGAACTTTTCCCTATTTTTCATCAATTGAATTTTTTCATCAATGCTTTCGAATTGACTTTCCCGAACTCGAAGCTCCATATCCTTCCAGATTTTCCTGTATTGATAAAAATATTCCGAGATCTCAAGAGGGTCCCCAAATAAGACTTGATGAGCATTGATAATCTCTATTTGTATATATAGCGGGAAAAGTTCAAAGATTCTAATATCATAAGTGGGTGGAGCCTTACCCAAGAGGGAATTCCATATTTCAAGATTTGTTTCTTTATCTTTTTTTTGAGTTATTACAGCGATATCTATATCAGATCGGTTCGAGATAAAGTGTTCTGTAATATAGCTGCCATAAATTACAGTCCAATATTTCTGACAAAAACTTAAATCGTTTTTAATTTCTTCTATTCTGTTATCAGATTTCATTGACTTTCTCACTCATTAGTTTTACAAATGTATTTAAGGTATTTTTAATTGTGTCTTTTTGTTGAAGTATGAGCTTATCTTCAATTTTATTATATTTATGTACTATAGCGTTTCTTAGTCCATTTAAGCGTCGGAGTTCACTTAATAAAGGGGGATTTAAAATATGCAACTTTTCTAATTCTTCAATATTAGAATAATCATCTTTTACCTTTAATCCAATATCTTTACAAAACATAGCAATAATATCCATTACGGCTTCGATTGATACTTGAAACCGATAAAGTAAAGCGTCCATGAAATATTTATTTTCTTGAGGGTTATCTGGTAAATCGTGGATTCGTTCCAGTATAAAATTAAATTTTCGTTTGTATTGATTTTTTCTATTCATTTATATATTAATAACTCAATATTATTAAAATAGACTAGTGATCATTTAGACTTGAATTCAAATGGCATGTGATGTTTAAATGCAATTAGGTTTTTCATCAACTGAAGACCAATGAAAATGTCATGGCTGAGGGTTCCTAGTGTATCTTGATAATATTGTAATAACTTAAGTTTTGCAATTTATAAAAATCGATCTCTTAAATAACTTCTCATCTCTTTGTATGTTTCATTTCCTCTGCCAACTAAAGGAATAAAACACAAAATCTTTACGATTAGTTGCTGATTTTTTTTTTCTCTTTA
>CAZDJH010000204.1:0-7184 GCA_964505645.1 uncultured archaeon
TATTAAATACAATCTCTAATCCTGAAGTTAGGGGCAGTTTCCAGCCGTTTGTTACCGTCCTATTATTACCAGAATTTTTTAATAAATCACAGATTAATAGCTTTAACGATATACTGCTTAAAATTGCCCAAGATTTTTCCCAGACCCAGTATTCTCCTGAAAAAGGCAATATTTCCTTGAAAAATTATTATCAAGAAATACAGCATAGATTTGAAGTTATAGAATTTGAAAATGAACAGGAAACTCATGTTAGTGAATACTATTCATATACCGCGGCAGTTGAGGATTTTAAAGCTGCGGTAAGCTTATTTAAAAAGGCAAAGTACCAACAATCATATGAACTTTTAAGGAAGGTTCTAGCAAAATTCACACAAGAAAAACACGACCGGTTGAGGATGGAAGTTATTTATCTACTTGGTTCAATATTTGCCCAACAAAAAAGATTTAAGAACGCCCAAATCTATTTTAAAAAATTAGAAAAATTATCTAATAGATTTAATCATGACCAATTCCGGGAGGTGAGCACGTTTATGAATGCGTTTTGTTATTATCAAAACCAAATTTACGATATGGCATTGGAGAAATTAAAGGAATTAGAGATATATAAATTAAATCATATTAATAATCTACGATATTTGACTATTTACGGAAAGACTTTGAGTTATTTACTTTACTTTAAAGAAGCAGAACGAAAGTTTTTAAAAGCGCTGGAATTAACCGAAAAATTAGCAGTAGAAGGCAAACAAAAACAAAAACAAAAAGCACATATAAATTTTGAACTGGGATTAATATGTTGCAGAATTGCCTTCCAAAGTACCAATAATGTAAATATCTACGATACCGAAGACTTTAAAGCTAATGTGGTAAAAGCCATAGAATACTTCACAAAATCTTCACAAAATCTTACTAAATTGAACCAATATGAAGATCTTCCCCAGATTTATTCCTATATTTCTAATATGTACGATCTCTTGGGTGATGAAGACGCCGTTCTGAATTATCTCTATATGGCATACGACGCCGCGAGAAAGCGCCAAAATATTTTAAAAATGTTGAATCTTTTATTGAGGATTATTAGGAGGCAAGAAAATAAAGCTCAGTTCAAGAGAAATATTGGTTTATTAAAAGAGTTTTTAAGTAAACACAAAAACAATAAAGGGATCGATTTATTTACCAAAGGATTATTATATAAAAAATTAGGGCTTTCTGAAATCCAGTCCGGCGACAGAGAAAAGGGCTTAAAGAAACTTAACCACGCGCATGAGACTTTTCAAGCGATCTCAATACCTTTACGAGAGGATTTGGAATTATTAAAGGAGATGGAACAAATTTATAGGGCGCAAAAGCAAAATGAAATGTCATCGAATCTATCCGAGGAAGTAGCAAAACTCTCAAAAAAATTAAAGAACCAGAAAGAAATGCCGGATAAAAAAATCTATCCTTTGGGTGAAGTAAAGGAGATTTGGTTTTATTCAAAGGATTCAGGCTTGTTAATGTATAATTATGCTCCCGAAACACAAGTTGATCACGACCTCATGGGGGGTTTTTTAACAGCGCTTAAGGAGTTGAGTTTGGAGGTAACACAGCAAGAAATAAATTCTATGACGATAGGAACACATCGGTACACGATTTATCAACAAGAAGGATACAAATTGTTTATCCTCGGAAGGAGCAGTATTCGCTCAGATGCATCAACGGTGTTAAAAACGTTGGAAATAATCTATAACCGCTTCTGGAAGGAATATGGGGAGAGATTGGAGCAATTTACGGGAAATGTTGCCGTCTTTAATGATTTTACTCAAATAATCCATTCTTTTGATTTTACATTAGTAAAGTATTGAACTACCACGCCCAATAATGGTAAAAATCTGTGGAAAAGGCGCTCCTTGAGTTAATTATCCCCCTCGATATTAAAGAAGGCTTTTGAATCACGTCCCTCATCTTCACTTGAGTTATCTGGCTCATCATCATCATCATCATCAGAATCTGTCCTTTCACTCTTTTCTTCAATTCCTTCCCCTATATCTTGTGGTCTTGTTGCACTCACTTCGCCCTTATCTGGTTTATCTTCCTCCCGCCTTAAATTCTTTTGCTCTAAAAAGGTTTCAAATTCGATTTTATCCATATTCTCAAGTTCGAGATATCCTTGGGAAACAAGGTACTCTCTATATTCGGAGAGGATCGAAATAACTTCAGATGATGTGAAATGTATCTTTATTATAAACCCCTTTCTCTGGAGGATATAGGAAGAATAATACATATAGAATACCGTCGCTATTATCAAAATTATAAAGTTATTTACCATTGAAATCTGCGTTGAATCAGTAAAAATATTTTTAATAGTCCCAGCACCAGTGATCATAAGTACCTGCCCTTCGATATAAAGCAGCGTAAAGGCATATAAAAAAAAGGCGATGTTATTTTGGTTAAATATTTGAATTCCCTTTACCTTTCCCCCTAAACTTCGCAATACCGAAATGGCGACAGCAATCATTAGAAATACGTCTATAAGAGCCGTTAAAATATCCGTGGGGGTTTGTGTAGCGCTACTAAAGGCATTAATGAAACTGAAAGAACGGTACCAGATGTAAAACCATATAAATATGTAAAACACGGATGAAAAAACATTCGGTGAATCATTTTCCAAACTACTCTTAAATAGAGAGATATGCTTGAAGGAAGTGATCGCTATTATGAGAAATATGAGGAGAATAATCACGACATAAAGAATGGTTATCTCCGTAGTGGCATCCGAAAATTTTGTATAAAAATACCCGATTGAAAACGTATGTAATATAATCGGGATAAGTAATGAAATCACTAAAAAGATTTTTGCGATGCTCTCCTTGCTCTCGATACTCATATTCCTCAGAAGAAGCCTTTTCTCCACCTTTGACGCGATGTCCTCGATATAATATTTCAGGAACCAGATTTGCGCGATATTCCATCCGAAGAAAATAATTATGAACAAAGTAGGCAGTAAAACGTCCCATCCGAGAAATTCAATGGTAATTTTTGAACTTTTTCCGAATATAAAATAGATAACTAATAGAAGGCAACACGAGAGGAACACACCAGCAAAAAATAAGCCCTTCTTTCTATCAAAAATATGCTCTTCAGAAAACAGTATATCGCTTGCCGTAGGGAGAATGGCGATAAATATCAAGATGATAAACGTTATTGATATGCTCGTTGCGAAAAACAAAATAAAATTACCCATAAACTGGAATAGACTTAAAAACCCTATAAAGAATGCCGAAAAGAGATAAATCAATGTGTATAGAAGATGGCTCTCGTTAAAGACTTTATAGAAGTGCTCGTCTATGTATTCCCTTATACTTGTGAACATCTTAATTTGGTTGAAGTAGTAATTTCTCTATTATTTAAATAAATGCCTAATAATATAAAAAGTAATTAGGTACTTAAATAACAAGACTAATAAAATTATTACTTTTAGAACTAAATGAGTAAAATAAAAAAATAAAAAAGGATTTATTTTCCTTTTTCTTTTGCTATTGGCTTTTCAATTGCTACATTAATGATGGAATTTAGCTGATAATCGGCAAAGTGGTTTTGAATAAGAGCGTCAGATGGACAAGCAGCAACGCAAGTACCGCATCCTTTACATAACGCGGGGTTTATCTCAGCGACGTTCTTAAATTCATTGAAATCTATTGCTCCGAATGGGCATAGGCTTTGGCAACTTCGGCACCCACTACAGAGGAACTCTCTGACAACTGTATAATAGGGTTCGATTTCAAACTCCCCTTTAGCCATCAGGGCCGCCGCGCCAGATGCCGCACCCTTTGCTTGGGCAACGGCGTCTGGAATATCTTTGGGTCCTTGTGCAACTCCCGCAACAAAAATCCCGTTTGTAAGGGTATCTACGGGGCGTAATTTTGGATGTGCTTCCATAAAAAACCCGTCCGCAGAGCGCTGAATACTCAAGAGGGAGGAAACTTCGTCGGCATCGCTTTTTGCCTCTAATCCGCATGACAGCACGAATAAATCTACTTTTAGTTCAATCGGTTGTCCCATCACCGTATCTTCGGAACGAATAATGATATTGTGGTTCTCATCTTCAGCGACCTCAGCAATCCTACCTCTTATATAGTTGATACCATATTCCCTCTGTGCTGACTCATAAAACTCCTCATATCCCTTTCCAAAGGCCCGAATATCCATGTAAAAGATATATACATCCGCTTCGGGGTGTTTTTCCTTATATTGCCGTGCTTGCTTCGTCGCATACATACAACAGACTCTGGAACAGTATGTATTTCCCCCTTCTCTAAAATATCTGCTTCCAACACATTGTAGGAAGGCAATACTATGGGGTGCTTTCAGGTCAGAAGGTCTCGCGGGTTTACCCATTAAAGGTCCGAACGAACTCAATAACCGCTCCATCTGTAATGACGTTATAACATTTGGATATCTTCCGTATCCATATTGCTTTAAACCACTGGGATCATACAAATCCCATCCTGTTGCGACTATTATCGTGCCGACATCTACTTCTAAATATTCCGGTTTATCATCATATCTTATTGCATCGGGCTCGCATACCTCTGGTCTGGCACAAATTCCGCATTTAATACACTTATCCATATCGATTGTATATTCTCCGGGTATTGCTTGCGGAAAAGGAATGTAGACTGCTTTTCTCGTACCCATTCCTAAATCGAATTCATTTCCGCATGTTATTGGACATGTCTCAACACAAGCACCGCAACCCGTACACGCCTCTTGGTCTATATAATGGGGCTTTTTCTTAATCCGTACGTGGAAGTTTCCCACATATCCGCTTACCTCTTCGACCTCTGAATAGGTCAATAATTCAATGTTTTCCTTACGCCCGACATCTACCATTCGTGGTGTAAGAATACAGCTGGAGCAATCCATTGTTGGAAAAGTCTTATCAAGTTGAGCCATATGACCGCCTATTGTAGCTTTTCTCTCTACTAAGTATACCTTGTAACCTCCATCAGCCAAGTCCAGAGCGGCATTCATTCCCGCAATGCCCGCGCCAATAACGAGGCATGATGGTTCAACTTTTACTTTTTGCACCTCCAAAGGTTTTAATTCCCTTACTTTTGCTATTGCCATGCGTAGGTGGTCCTTTGCTATCTCATAGGCGCCCTCTGGGTCCTTCATATTTACCCATGATGCGTGTTCTCTAATGTTTGCTTGTTCGAATAAGAATTGATTTAATCCTGCTTCCCGACATACAGTTCTGAATGTAGGCTCATGCATTCGTGGTGAACAAGCTGCGACTACGACTCGATTAATCTCGCCAGATTCAATATCTTCTTTTATCATGTTTTGCCCAACGTCAGAGCACATAAAATCGTAATTTTTCGCAACGACCACATCGGGTAGCGTTTCCGCATAGTCTCTTAATTCTTCAACATCAATTACGCCCGCAATATTGATTCCGCAATGACATACATATACGCCAATTTTCGGCTTTTCTTTTCCCGTAACTTTAATTTCACTAACTTCTTTACTTTCAGTCATATTTTCTTATTACTCCTATATTAATTGTTCCTTTACCATTTCTAAAAATGGGTCTATTGAGATAAACGGACTCACTCCCGATAATTCGTGGTTTTTTATAAGTCCGAGTCTGTTGGGATCCATCCCCATCGCGACTCCTAAGAGTTGGGTTATGTAAATCACCGGAATGCTAAACGGTTCACCGATGATATCGCCATAGAAATTATTTACTTCTAGTTGACCTAGATCCAATTGGAGATGGCAGAAGGGACAGCAATTCACTATTATATCCACTCCTGCATCTCTCATATTTACTAACTTTTCTCTCGTGAAATCCGCAGCTACTTCCTTTACTGCTGTTCGCACCGCGCCACCAGCTCCGCAACACATAAATTTATCTTTGTAGGGTATGCTTTTTGCGCCGGTCAATTCGACAAGCTCGTCGAGAAACCTTGGGTTTTCATATTCCCCGCCCCAAGGACGTTTATCGCTTGGTTTTACAATATGACAACCGTAATGAACGCCCACCTTTAAATCTGAGAATTGATGCTTGATAAAATCGCTGATGTAGTCCAGTCCCATATCCAAGTATAATCCTTGCACTACATGCTTTGGTTCATACTTTCCGGTATAAGTCCTTCCTACTTTCGCGAGATATTCTTGCACTTCTTTTTTATCCTTTGGATTATGTTCAAGATCGTACCATGCATCTCTCAATGTCCCATAGCATCCATTACACCCGGTAATAGGGGATGCTCCTTGCTCCTCCGCGATTGATATATTACGGGCGGCAAGCACTAACCACGTGGGGATGTGAAATGATCGGAATACTCCTGGTGCCGGACAACAAGAGGCACCCGGCATCTCAACGATTTCCGCTCCCAATTCGTCAAAAACATCCCGAATACTTCTTTCAATCATTGGATATCTGTTTGGAATGACACAACCAAGAAAGAAAGCGTATTTCCATTTGTTTTCTTCATTCATATTTTTTTCCTCCTTAAGATTCCTCCTCTTTTGCTTCTTCTTCCTTCTTTTTTGCTTCTTCCTTTTCTTTTGCTTTCACTTCTTGCGCATGATCTAATAGTTTGCGAAAACCCGTTAGCTCCATAAGCTTATGGCATTCATCAACGGCTTCGGGATAGGAGTGAACAGTCGGTGGCAATGAGGGTAGTCCGTAGGACTCTCTTAAATCCCTCCATTTTTGCTGATCCGGTTGGTTTGCGGGAACTCCATGGCACGTCTTATAGAATATGACGTCAGCTAAGCTCAGATGATTACCTAATATATATCCCTCTTCTACAGCTATATTTCTGAGCTTTATAATCATATCCGTGACGGGAATATCTCTTGGGCAGCGTTCATAGCAATAATATCAGGTAGAACACATCCAAATATCGATATCTTTTAACACGCTGGTGTCCCCTCTTAAGGCTTTCCGAATGGCAACTCGAGTTCGATATGCAGTTCTCCTCCCAGAAGGACAACTTCCGGTACAAGTACCGCAATTTATACATGAACGTATCTTTTCCAAGCCTGCTTCAGCGAATTTCTTCGAAATCTTGTCCGAGGTTCCCCGAAAAACTTTCCTCTTCACATATTTTTCTACATTATCGCTCATATTTTGTTCAAATCTTTTTGAAATTAATATTATAATAGAGTTCTTCCTTCTATTTAAAGAAAGGGAA
>CAZDJH010000205.1:0-7179 GCA_964505645.1 uncultured archaeon
GAGATTAGAGCAATACTAAAATAATACGGCGAAAAAGTCCCAATCTGTGCATACACTACATAACTGCGAAACCTCTGTTCGAATATAAAACTGGTGAGAATAAAATAAATTAAAATAGTTCCCGACACGAGGGGGATGATAAAATAGAGGTATCGCTTGCTATTATCTGGACTCATATTATTATTATATTGAATTGTTTTTAATATTTATATTGAATTTTGAAGAGTGAAGATATAATATACTATTAAATTAGACATTATTGCGTTATTCGCGGTTTTTTTAGTCAAGATAATCATAATCGAAAACTAACATTTATATAATAATGATTATTACTATTAAAACATACTTTTATGATGTTTATATAAGATATATAAGAATTATAAACGAGAAAAGAGGGAATTATATTTGACATATATTGATAATTTGGAATCATTTGAAGTCTTACGCTTGAGTTTAGGATTGATTTTTACCATTAGTTCAATCATAATAGGAATTATTATGATTTTAAAGTATTTTTCCTTAAATGAAACCAATTTAATTTTAGTGGGAATAACGTGGATTGGGCTTTCGTTCCCGTATGTTCCAGACGCAATGAATTTAATCTTAATAACATTTACCGATTTTTACCTCCCTCCGAAGTTATATTTAACCCTTACAATAGCAATCTTGCCTATTCCACTCTGCTGTTGGTTTGTTGCCGTCGCGGACTTTTTGTACCTACAAAGAAAAAGAGAAGTAGCTATAATATCGATAATATTATCCATCATTTTTGAAATAATCTTTTTTGTACTTCTCTTTCTTGATGATGAGAAATTTATTGGAATTCCTTATACCGGAGGGAGTATCGTCGTTCAGACTTATAGTCCCTTTATTCAGATATTTTTCCTGGTAAGCTTGGCTGCTTTTGTATTGTTAGGGTTAGCTTTTGGATTTCAAGCGGTACGATCAACGGAACCTGAGATAGTGTTAAAAGGGAAATTTTTACTTGGTGCGTTCATCATTTTGCTATTATCTCTTGCCGTTGAGGTTATAATAGAAAACCCAGATCCAATTATCGTGCTTTTACGATTAACGGGACGGATCATAAGCGCATTTTTATTCTATCTCGGATTTGTATTGCCTAAGGGGTTGAAAAAGCGCTTTTTATAATGTAAGATCTATTTTTTATTTCTCTTTTTTTAAAATTTTAAATAGGAATTTTGTCTTAGTTTTTTATTTCTTGTATTCAAACCCTTTTGGATTGAGTTCATTTTTATAAATGAGCAATATTACTGTAAGAATTATAATGTTTCTTAAAATATAGAACCACAAAAAGTATTCGACGATTCTTTTTTTTTTCCATAATTTAATTCAACTAATTTAATTCTCTTTATTACTTAAAGTGTTTCATTTTTAGGATTTAATTTCGCCGTCACATATTGCGTGACACACTGTCCATCAGCTGTGACAACACTTAAATACTCGTCTTTCTTTTATTATAATAAGAAAAAAAATTATAAAGTTCCAAGCAGAAATAGTAAGATTCAAGAAGATTTACCACTATTCCATATTACGTCTGGATCTTTATAAAATATACTGTAAATTGAATAAGAGAGTTCAAGCTCTTAAACAAATTAAAAATAAATCAAAAATTAAAAGGTGGAGGAATAAAATGAATGAAAACAAAATTCTCAATAAGGCACTGGTGATCGATAATGGGACCGGGATCTCAAAGAACGGATTAAGCGGGGAAGACCAACCCCGCAGTGTATTTCCAACAATGGTCGGTAGACCTAAATACGGCAATATAATGCCTGAATTGGCGGGATATGATCGAGAATGGTATATTGGTCAAGACGCCTTAGAGCTTAAAGGAGTCTTGAAATTAAATTTCCCCATTGAACATGGCACTATTACGGATTGGCCCTCAATGGAGCGAATTTGGCATTATACCTTCTATTCGGACCTGCGCGTGGACCCCTCGGAGCATCCCGTACTGCTTACGGAAGCGCCCTTAAATCCAAGGGCTAACCGTGAAAAGATGACGGAAATTATGTTCAAAACTTTTAATATCCCTGCTCTATATGTTGCCACACAAGCCGTTCTGTCTCTATATGCTTCGGGTCGTGTGACAGGTGTAGTCATAGATATAGGTGATGGAGTATCGCACATTGTCCCTATTTACGAAGGATTTGCTCTTGGACATGCAATCCAGCGAATTGATCTCGCAGGACGGGATATCACACGATACTTAAAGCGCCTGCTCAGGCAACGAGGAGTAAACTTAGGAAACTCAGCCGAATTTGAAATGCTTCCTGATGGTGAAACAATAAATGTGGGTGTGGAACGGTTTCTCGCCCCCGAATGTTTTTTTAACCCCTCTGTTATCGGCAAGGAATTAGACCCAATCGATGATTTAATAGTAAATGCCGTAAATGAGTGCGATGTGGATCTACGACGGGATCTCTTCAGCAATATCGTCCTTTCAGGAGGGTCTACCATGTTTCCAGGCATCAAGGAAGGTTAGCTAAGGAAATAAAGGAACAAATCCCCGATTCCGTAGATGTAAAAATCATTTCGCCCCCAGAGCGGATGTACAGTGTCTGGATTGGCGGGTCAATCTTAAGCTCCTTGAAAGCGTTTCATCGTATGTGGATAACTCGTCGTGAAAAAGCAGCGGGAATTGCCACTGATTCATGAATATAAGGAAGTTGGACCGCAAGTTATCCATGGATGCTTCTAAATCGAACATCTAAGCCAATTAAAACCCCCAATTTTAATATATTTTTTTTATATAATGCTTTATTAACAAGTGAATAAATTACGATTAAAAGAAACAAAAAAGATAATTGAGGAGAATTAAATGGTAAAAATAAAAATAATTGATGGAATACCTTATATAGTTATACCTACTAATTTAAATACAAATGGAAATGAATTTAATACGGCTAAATCCACAGAGAAAGTGGAAAGGAATTTTTCGTTTTTGCTCGAGAAAAGAAATTCAGAGGATTTTAAAAAGGTTCTGGAAGAACTAAAAGAAAAAATACGTAAAAATTCCAATAACTATTAAATTTAATGTAATGTGATTTAAAGAATGACTAAGCACGAGGCAATCGCAGAGGACTTAATTACAAACAATCCAAATATAAATTCGGTGGCAATTATTGAGAATTATAAAAATATTTTATATTCTACAAATAATTGGGATATTGGTGATAAGTTGGCGGAACTTCAATCTAAGTGGGGAGACACTGACGCAAAATCTTTTACCATTAAAGGAATAACCTATAGGATCTTTCAGAATACGTATGAGCGTTTTATAGCCAAAAAACAGAGTGTCTACATTGTAGGTCTTAAAAGTAACTTAATAATAATTCTCTGTAGGTTGAACATCGATAAGGAAGATGCAATTGTACAAATTATGGCGATTCTCTCTGCTATGGGCAGATCCCTTCGAGACCTAACCATAACCGAGCCCTTTATCCCTTCTAATATTAGTTTCTCACATGGAGATTATAAAGAAGAAATTTCTCCAAAATTCTTATTTGATACCATTAAGATCTTAGAGAGATTAGGTCTAAAAAAGTTCGGGCTGAGTTCTGATGAAAGTAAGGTTTATATGGCGTTATTAAAAAGGGGAGAACAAGGAGTTATCGTCGGAACCTTAAATAGGGAGTTATCAATTAAGCGCACGACAATTTATCGAATTATAAATAGACTTATTGAAAAAGATTGGGTAATCAAGGGGCCTTTGACCTCCAGCGGTACCCAAATCTATGTAGCACGCCCCATAAATAGATTAGTTAATAAGATTATAGAGGAAAAGGAAGAAGAGATTAAGATTTTGAAAAGTTACCAATTCCTAATTAATGAATATTTTCGAGAGGGATTCGAAAAGGGCACCCATATTTACGATGAAATCAAATCCTTTGGACGGGACGTTTTTGATATTGATGTTATGGGCTTTATGGGTCTTGAAAAAGATTTTGGAATTATAATTTTTGAATATGAAAGGGATATCGCCGATGATATTAGAGCTAGGGATAAATTGGATTTAGTTTATGATAAAATCAAGGAACAACTTAAAAGATTAAAAGCTCAAGAAAAATTACATGATATTGAGAAGATCGAAAGAGACTCTAAAATTGAATATCAAAAATTTCGTAATTACGAAGGAGCAACTATATTTCTCAAATTCAAAAGTGGAAGCGCTCCCGCCAAACAGTTAGGAGAAGAGTGGGTTCCCGTAATACGAGAAGTTGCGATTCCCATTGAAAATATTATTTATCTTATCTGGGGGTCTATGGAGAAATTTTCAAAATTGTTGAATTTAGTGTTGAATTTTAAAATATAACTATTGAATATATAAAATAATTATTTAAAAATGGTATTAAACATGGCTAATTATTCGGTGGACCTATTTCCATATCATTTAATGATGGTTATTGGTATACTTGGCTTAGTAGCAGTTTTTTTGTATATTTTATTTTTCATTCTCAAATTTATCGTTCAGAGAAAAAAAAAGAATGGTAAGGAGATGGATATGAGACCAAATGAAAAGACTCCGAGTAAAAAGAATTTGGACTCATTAAATGGAAAAGAATTTATTTCAAAATGATGGAAATTAATAATTTTAGTTGTAAAGGTATTGAGATGTACTCTTTTATAATCTTTTGATAAATAAAATTATTTTAGATTTGTATATGGATATTTATTATAGAGAAAAGATATAAATAGACTTCCAACAACTATTATATTATGCTGCTAAAAAATACAGATATTATAAACGGACTATTAAGTCTCCTCACGGTTATAGTATGCATATTCGTTGGATTGAAAATTATGTTAAAATTTAACGCTACTAAGGAGCGCAGATTTCTTCTAATAGGGGCATCTTGGATAGGGATGAGCGAGCCGTGGTGGCCATCTACCTTAGGATTTATTTTAGCATTATTCGATATTCATATTACTGCCGAACTATATTTTTATCTCCACATGGGATTCTTACCATTCTTCCTTTTAGCATGGTTGATCTCAATGCAAAAGCCTCTAATGTTAAGCTGGTGGAACTATGTAATTTATGCTCATCTAATTATCTCAGCATTACTCCAAGTATTATTAATAACTTTCTTGTTTGTAAATATCGATTTGATTGGAGTACTCTTAACGCCTGTGGATATAGATTTTAATATCATATCTATTATCTCTATAATTTATTACCTGAGTATTTTTATCACTACAGGCTTTATCTTTTCAATAAAAACGATGAAAATGGATGATTCCGAATTAACATTGCGGGGGAGGTTCCTTTTAATTGCATTTATCTTGTTTCTTATTGGGGCGATATTGGAAACGGTTATTACAATTACAATAAATAGGGTTATAGTGTTTATAAGCGCAATAGTCTTTTATATCGGCTATATTTTTCCCACAAGAATTAAAGAAATCTTTCTCAAATAAATTAATATAAATATTTTTATTTATTATTAGATAACTCCTCTTCCTTTTAACCACTTTTTTATCCTTTTCTCAATCATATCCCGAACTTCACGGAATTTACCTAGCATTTCCTCTTCCGAACCTTCAAATAAGTCGGGGTCTTCAATGTCCCAAAATAGATGAGCGTCTACTCCTGGCACCGTAGGACACAATTCCTCTGCTTTTGAACAAACAGTTATTATGATATCAAACTGCGATTTACCGATAACCTCCTTTAACTCTTTTGATGTGTGTCCTTTTAAGTCTAGTCCTTGCTCTTTCATTACCCTTTTAGTGTAAGTATGAATTTCTCTCTTTTCGAATCCCGCGCTAAACACATTGAAATGGTCACCCCCATATCTTTTTAGAAATGCTTCTGCCATTTGGCTTCGCGCTTGATTATGGGTGCATAGAAAAAGTACATTTGGTTTCTCCATATAAGAAATCAATGAGGAAAAGAATAAAAATATTAGTTCTATAAAAAATATATTACCATTTTAGTTCTCCTTATTATCTTTAAATTTAAATCAGAGTGAGTATAATTATATTTATATTAACCCAATTTTAAAATATTAACGCCCGTAGAATTGCTTTCTTTGAACCTATTTGAATCCTTCATGTTTAGTAATAGCCGCAATATCAATAGATCCCCTTACGACCGAGTTTCTTGGGCAAAATCTTGCGTAATTTATCATTATTGGGCGAGAAAACACCGTCCTTTTGGGCGGTGATGAATCGCATAGTAAATTACTAATCTAAAGGACTGCTTGCTTTTAAATACTTTTCCTATACTTCCAGAGCCCCAAGTAATGGCTCCTATTGGATAAAAAATGGCAAAAGGTTAAATCTAGTTGTTTACCATTACTTTCTTCTTTATAATTTTCCTTAACTGGACCGATAATGTAGATTTTGACTTATCTAATACTTTACCGAGTTCTTCGAGTGATATTTTTCTTGGTACATCAAAGAACCCCTTATCAATGGCTTCCTCTAATATTTTCAGTTCTTCTAAACTTAATTTATACTTTTCGTCGCCCAAATCTAAATTTGAACCGCCGATTTGTAATAACTCGAATTTAATACCCAAATCCCCGAAGAGAGATAAGAGTTTGTCGATGCTTTCCCGAGTGGAGATTAAATTCCAAAATGCATATCCATCCTCCACCTTAACGGGAAAATCCACTAAAACCCCGCATTTAATTACAGCATATAATAAATAGGGATCCTTGGTTTTTATATTAAATTTAATTTTATTTTCCACCCTTAAAACTAAATTAAATTCCAAGACGGACGGATGAGTTTTTATTTCTTGAATTAAAGAGCCCAACTTATAATGCTGGATCTCAATCAGAGCATTTCCAATGGATCTTTCTAAGTTATATGGTAGAAAATATAGAATCTCCATATTGACATCCGGAAAATGCCTAAATATCTCTGCAATCCAAATTTCTTCCGGAAACCGAATTTTAATCTTCGCGATCGAAGACGATTCTTTTTTCATTGTAAGTTAAAAAATTAATAATAAGGTTATTAAACTTAAATTATAGTATTAAACAAATATAATAAATATCGTCCCTCTGAACATAAAAGAATAATCTTGATTATTCCACTTTAAACCTCAAAATACATTTTCCAAATTCAATAATCTTGTTAAATCTAATAAATCAATAGCATTTAAATCCCTATAATCATTTTTGTCGGTAAATACGGGGAAAATAT
>CAZDJH010000206.1:0-7037 GCA_964505645.1 uncultured archaeon
ATGCCAATAGCATCATGTTCCATTTAAAATAAATTATAAATGGATTAATCTGAAAATACTTTTGGAAATTTTGGGGATATTATATCTCGTTTTCACGGAGATAAAGAAGAAATCCCATTCTCGGTCGTCAATTTGCTCGAACTCAAAAAAATTAAAAATCTCTTGCCGAAGGACTTGGAGTTGCGTGTCGTTTTTTTCTTCCTCGCCTAGATAATTAATCAGATCTAATTTATTTCCTAAAATTAGCAGTGGAACTTTGTCTAATCTTCGTTTCTTCAAAAATGTCCAGAACTCGTGCTTGACTTCCTTAAATCTCCTTTGATTTGCAATGTCGATTAAGTACACATAGATATTTGCATCTTGTGACCCTAAAAGCCACTTTCCGCGGTAGACCTTTTGCCCGGGCATATCCCACCACGCGAGTACGCCCTTTTTATGCTTTACATATTCGATATTAAAATCTTTGCTCGGTGTGAAGTAATTATGGTTAAAAACATTATACTTTAAACGTCGAATGAGGGACGACTTTCCGGAATCATCGATACCAAATAAGAAAACTTTAAAGAACTTTTTTATGAGTACTTTTTCAGAATCGTACTCGATTTGGGGTTTTTGATTGATGATTTCATCGCTAAATCGCCGCAAATCGATAAATACAGAAATTAGAAGGTTTTCAATCTCATTTTCTTTCTCAAGCGAAATGGGATTAATATTATTTAAGTGTTCATGTAAGCTTTCTAAAAATACATCTTCATAATCATAAGGATTGTCTTCCTTTTCAAAAACTAACCCTATAAGGAGGGACCCATTTATCAGCGTGGAATAAAGGTTAGTCCCATTAATATTCTGAGCAATAGGCTTATATATAGTGAATGGTTTGGGCTTATCCAACTTCGGTGCTTTATAGCCTTCTTTTTTACCCTGTTCCATGTAAAACTTTTGAAGCTTTGCCTTCCTTTCCTTGTTATTATAGATTATTTGTCGTAAAAAATCTTTATCTTCCATAGAAACTATATTTGAAGGATAATAATATACATTAAGTTCATCTAGATCTAATAGGTTTTTCCCTTTTAGTAGAGCGATATTTTTCAGCAATGAGGAATCTCCCCCTTTTTACTTTATTATACTAAAAAAGAAGTGCTCGTTAAAAAAATTTTCTTTAATTCTTATAAGAAGTAAGTCCATCTGATAGGGACCTTAAGGCACTAATCTGAATATGAATTTCCGCAGATGCGAAACGTGATCATTTTCTCAATAATACGTCTCGGATTGGAATCAATTATTATCCTCTTAATTTTTATCCGCGTTCCCTTTTTCCTCGCTTCCAATAACTGTTCCACATACAGGGCATTTGGACCAAGACTTTCGTAAATTATATCCGCATTTCTTGCATTCTCTCATTTCTTCATCGGGCTTCCACTCTGGGATGTCCAAGCCCCCCTGACGCTTCTTTGATAGTTCTTCTAATTCATCTTCCTTCCACATCTCCATGCCTTCGGGTAAATTGGCTTGTCTAGATTTTGCATGTTCGGCTAGTTCT
Organism: uncultured archaeon; assembly: GCA_964505645.1. Taxonomy (GTDB): domain Archaea; phylum Asgardarchaeota; class Lokiarchaeia; order Sigyniarchaeales; family SOKP01; genus TEKIR-8. The sequence goes on from CAZDJH010000206.1 coordinate 1,541, forward strand.
TCAGGGGACCATACTTCCATGCCTTCGGGTAAATTACCTTGACGGGACTGCCTTTCGTCTGCTAATTCTTCGGGGGTCCAAACATTTAATTCTTGCCCTCCAGGAGTTCGTACCGGGCCCCCTTGCTGACCCGATGTTTGTTGGGGGATCTGATTTAAGTTCCCGCCGGGAGCTCTTTCTATCTCCGCAGATGGGGCGTTAAAACACGCGGCAGAAAGTCTAAAGACGGCTTCGAAGCATGTTTCATATGTATTCAATTCATCACCTTCCGATGTTACCAAAATTAAAGTCGTTTTATCAGATTTTTGGGGATGAATTATACCACATACTGCCATTTCGCCGCTTAATCTCCCAGAATCAATCCCGGTAACTAATTCCTTCATGGCGTTCATTACCCCGGTATTCTTCATTAAAAAGTCGCAAATTGGCTCACCTCTTCTCTCATATCCCTCATGATATCGTGCCAGATGGCTTTTCAAGGAAGATTCTTCAAGAGAATTAAGAATGGCGCTAATATATGCGAAATTAAATGATTTTTTTGACTTTTCATGGGATTCTCCTGCTTCATAATTCAGATCTAAATCCCCCATTACAGGAGCGAATAGGGGGTCCTCATTTTTAATCGTCCCATAAATAATATCTTTTGAAATATGTTTTTTGATCTCTCCGTAATAGGAAAATATATTATCAATTAACCGAACCTTATTATCCTCTATTACTATTTTTGGAACCGTCCGAAATAAAACGTGCTCCCAAGGCATCTCTCTCACGGGAATTATGGCATAGCATGTTTTATCAATGAATTTAGCTAAAACCTTCATATATTTCTGTAACAGCTTCCCTAACTCCTTCTGGTCCTCCTTATATTCTTCCTTCTGAAGCTCGTTTTTCAAGCCCTCCTTTACCGCTCCAAAAGATTCTTTATCCTTTTCCACATTACCGCCGAAATATTGGATCTCCCCATCTCTATTTGCTTCCAAGATGGAAGTTGCTGGTTCGATTATGCTTTGCTGGAATTTTGACAAATCATCCTTGGAACAGAGAAATATATAATCGAGAATATTAAATTTCGAATGACTAACTAACTTTTGAAACTTGGTTTGAATGGACATACTATATCTCCAATTAAGATCGTGTTGTTATTATTATAATTATAATGATAGTTCTTATTATATTTTGATTTTTATTGATAATAAATTTTTTATTAAACAAACCTAAATTGGTTCACTAATGCTAATCTCAATGAAAATTAGGCTGACCGAATTAATTAGGATAAGGCTGACCGAATTGATTAGGATAAGGATTGAATGAATTGATCACAAAATTCGCTTCTTAATAATACATTATAGACCTTTTTTTTTAACTTAATTGAAAAAAGTGAAATTTGTTCATCTCAACTTATAAGCAATTTTTAGATTCTATTTTTGCTTAAAAGGGTATCTCAAAATTTTTAATCCACTTATAATGAAAGTAAAAAATTAACTTTTTAAATTTTAGACCATTTGCCTATTAGCTGTTATGGAAACTCTTAAGAATTGAAGAAACCGTGCAAGATATTAACATATAAGTATAGACAAACCTTAAATATGATATTATAATTATAATTATTATAGAAAAAAAAAGAAAAGGCGATAATAAATGAAAATTGTATCTGCTCATGTTCCAGTTTCCGATTTAGAAAAGATAGATAAGTTAGTTGGAAAGCAAGGGTTATATCCTTCACGTTCTGAGGTAGTCCGCTATGCAATTAAAAAATATTTGGTAGATAAATTAAAGATAGTTAAAAAAGTATCAAATACAGACAAGAATATTAAAGAAGATAAACATACAGAAGAAGAACACAAGTATGTGAAAGTTCCTGTCGATGATAATGGTACTGATAACCCAGAAAAGCAATTCGAGATTTATAAAATACTTAAAAAATTAGAATATTAGAAAATTGTCAGTATATAAATTGTCAGTATATAAATTGTCAGTATATAAATTGCATGCTTCTTCCATATGCTTGACAAATAATCTTGAAAATCTTGAACAAAATCCATTCTGAACTTATCCTTCTCTCTCTGTTTTTTTTATTCCTTTTTTAACGCTCCAGAATGAAATTTCTAATTTTCGAATATATTATATATTTTAAACAAGGTTTAAGTTTTATAGATAACACTGAAAAGTGTTCACCTTATCTATAAATATGAGTGGTAAATATTTTGATATTATTATAAGATCTTCAAACTTTTTTTAGCCTACATTTAAACGCTTTATCCTACTTATAAAATTTAGGGTTTTGAAATAGTTCCTCTACCTACTAAGTGTTTTGGAATACTATTTTACCATATTAAACTTTTTTTTATAACACTTTATCATTTTTTATAACTTCTCTCCAAAAAAAGTTAAAAAAAAACCACGCTTTATTAATAATAATTTAAAAGATTAATCGTTTAATAGGAATACTTAAATAAACAATCCATTACTATGCTTAAGCTCTCAATATATTGACATATTAATGCGATAAAAATAAGATTTTTATGATCATTTTTTCGGCGTATCTCAAAACCATCATCCCAATTTTGTTGCATACAAATTTCTTTTGACTCGCTGAATAGTTCTATTGATTTTGATCAGTTACCAAGATTAAACTTTAGTGAGACGGGACGGAAATCCTCACCGAATTGTTGCTATAGTATAATACCACCATTGATAATATAACACTTTCTCTTATATTATCAAACTAAATTCAACATTGTAAGATAAAAAATATCCGTTATTTTTATCCAATTAATAATACTATTTATAAATTAAATAATTCTTTATTATTATAATTTGACAGAAATAAAAGGAGTATTCATGTAAGGATGGCGTTTCAAAAGATCTATGAGTTTGTTAAAGAGGAGTTCTCAGATAAAATTGTTAATAATACTTCCATCAGAGAAAGATTATTTTCAACATCAACTGATGAGAGTTCAAGATTAGATCTTACATCTTCTCATATAAAGCCTCTTCCCTCGACAAGAGGCAATAAGCCGGAGGCTATTACGGGTAGGTATATAATAAAATTATTCAATAAGATTGGGATTGATGATGATTTATTGGTGCCTGAAGTGAGATTAAAGACAATCAGGTTCGATGAGACTTCATTGACTCGGTATCCCGATTTCGGTATTTTTAATCGGGGGGTCGGCAAATCGCTCTTATTTGAAATAGAACATTTAAACAAAGACCTCGAGCAAGAAGGAGATAACGAGGGTATTGAACAAGCCCAGAGCTGGTTTCATGACATTATCGGTCTTGAGCAAGAATATAATGCGATTGTGACCAATTTTAATGAGTGGTTTTTTCTAAAGTATGATAAAACTGAGGGTGCTATGAAGGCGATTCGTAAGACTCCTGCTGAAGCGTTAGAATTGATTAGAGATGTTGCCATAGGACACGAGAGGGTATATCTACAAGAAAAGAAAGGGGATGCGATCACCAAAGAATTTTATTCAAGGTTCAGCGAAAAATTAAATAAATTAATAGATTCGGCTAATACAGAAGTACTCATTCTTGGACTACCAAGACCCTCCGATATTCCCGATGACGAGTTCGACCAGATGAAAATTACCTTTTATAGAACGGTTTTTTTCAGGATGCTCTTCATTAAAATTCTATTAGATTGGAAATTATTAGAGTTTGACCCGATACAAGAAATATTAGATAATGAAAAACCCAGAAATTATTATGCCAATTTGAAAGACTTATTTTTTAAAGTTCTCAATAATGATGAAGAGAGAATAGATATAATCGAGCGATTTAAGGAACTTCCATATTTGAATGGGGGGTTATTTCGCCTCTCTCCGATTGAAGAACAATTCCCCACAATCGAGTTAAACTCCCATGGAATAACAGATATATGGGAACTACTTAAAAAATATAATTTTACGGTGGTTGAAAACGGGGGGATGGATTCTAATTTCATAAATCCCAGCATATTGGGTTATATATTTGAAAAATCAATTGGTGATGTGAGAAAAGATACGGGCACCTATTATACTCGGGTAAAGATCACTAATTATATCTCCAAAAATACCCTTGAAACATTTTTAATCGATAAAATTAATGAAAAATTCAAGGATCAGATCCCGTGGCCTTTGAAAACCCTTCGAGAGTTTAAAATGTATTCCATGGACATAAAGAGTAAGATTTATGAATATACCATTAAAAAGTTAAAGAATCTTAAGGTTTGCGACCCTGCCGTTGGCTCTGGAGCGTTTCTGATTAGTATGGCGAATTTAATCAAGCAAACGTATTCATTTTTGATTGAATGCCTCGGATTAGAGAATTTGAAGTATATCTCTCACGACGAGATTCCGAATGATAGGCGCCCGTTTGGAGACCTATACTCTCTTAAGCGTTATGTCGTACAAAATAATTTATACGGGGTGGATATCAACGCTTCAGCTATTGAAATCTGCGAATTGCGTTTATGGTTATGGATCATACAACCGCCTCCTGATTTTGACACATTGAATATAGAATTAGAGCCACTGCCAAATATCGAATATAATATCAGGCGGGGAAATAGTCTTTTTGGATATACAAAAGGTATTCGTAAAATTGACAGGTTGGATAAAAAAACAGGAGAAATGATAAAGTATGCCTCCTTAATGGAATGGTCAGCAAAAAAAAAGGATTCTCTTAGCCAAATGCTTGTTGAGCGTAATACCAAGATCAAGGAATACTATAAGGAAATGGATGGAGAAAAACGGGAGCAAATGCGTTCTGAAATAAAAGAATTAACCGAAGATTATGTAGACAATTTCAATAATTTACTCCTTCAAGAATATCAAGAAATGAAAATAATTGGAAAGGAAGTAGTTATTTCCCCCGATAATCTTGAGGATTACGACCTGACTTCTCTTGAATCAATGCTTATACGCCTTAAAAATGATAATGGGATTGATATTGACAATGATGTAAAAGAAAGGCTTCGAACTGATACTTCTGGAAAAAGAATAAAGGGTATTACCATTAGGAATAAGTATATATTGCTTTCAAATCGAGTATTTGACCCTGAGGAAGGAGATGATTTTGAGAGTCAAGATCCGGATAAAATATATACAAATTTCGCTCAAGTTATTAATGAGAAGAATATAGAAGAATTACGCTTAAAATTCTTCCTCTCGAAGGAACAATTAGAAGCCCTAAGACCCTTTCACTGGTCAATGGAATTTTCTGATTTTTTTAATTCCAAAGGATTTGATATTATCGTTGCGAACCCCCCTTATGGAAATATCCTCAGCGATATCGAGAAGAAGATCCTTGGAGAAGAGATAACCGAAGATATCTACTTAAATTTCTTGTACAAACTTTCCCGAAATGAGATCCACCACGAATATGCGGGTATACTAACTCCAAAATCATATTTATTGCGGCAAAAGTATTTGCATCTCAGAAATACATTACTAAAGCACGTGGGAATATACGAAATTACAGATATTGGCTCTAAGCAGTTCCATGGGGC
>CAZDJH010000207.1:0-4016 GCA_964505645.1 uncultured archaeon
TTGATATAAGTGATATAAAGGTCGTATAGGCCAAAAAAACCAAAACTTTTTAAAGATAAGTTGAGCCACCGCAAACAACCTCCAAACTTATAAATGATCTAATAGAATCTCATTCTTCCCGAGAGCAATGTTTTTTATTTACGTAACATTCAAGTAATTATTAATTAGGTTATTTGTTTAAATCATACAATTCCTAATAGTATTTGAAAGTAAGATTTTAAAAAGTATTACGAATTTTTTAGTTTTAAATAATTTAATGCTTATTTATATAATAAAATAGATAGTTGAATAAAATGAGCATTTTGAGAGTAAAAAATTTGTGAAAAAACAAGAAGTATAATAAAATTTGGTGAATTAAATGTATCATATTGATGGAACGGATTATTTAAAGCAAAAATATTACCATAAAACGCAGTCAATTTGCCCAGAATGCCATGAAGTTATTGATGCGGAGATTGTTGAGCGAGATGGCGAGATTTGGATGGAGAAAGAGTGTCCAGACCACGGTTATTTTGAGGATAAAATTTCAAGTTCTGCTAAATATTACAAATGGACGCATTATAAGAAGCGCGATAAAGACGGCAATATTGTTTGGCAATTTTTAAAGGACGGTGAAACGAACCCACCCGATATTATAGGTGACGACCCACGGGGATGCCCTCATAATTGTGGACTCTGTGAGGAACATATCAGTACTTGTTCACTTGTCCTTATAGATGTCACAAACCGATGCAACTTTAATTGTAATTTTTGCTATGCGAACGTAAACCAACAAGGCTACTTAGTCGAACCAACATTGGAAGAACTCGACAGAGTCATGGAACACTTCCGAAGCAAACCGATTCCCCCTCCTGCGATTATGTTTACAGGTGGAGAACCGACGGTCAGGAAGGAATTTCCAGAAATCTGTAAGATGGCAAAAGATCATGGATTTAAAGAGGTCATCGCTGCCACGAACGGCTACGGATTCCAGAGAAAGAATGGCGGCCTCGAATTCACGAAGGAATGCATGGAAAAAGGATTGGACACATTGTATTTCCAATTTGACGGAATAAATAACGAAACCTTCGAAAGAACTCGCGGAATTAAGAATTTAATGTCATATAAGCAACGGGTTATCGATAATTGCCGAGAGGCGGGATTAAGCTCAGTAGTATTAGTCCAGACGGTTGTCAAAGGAATAACGGATATAGAGGTTGGAAATGTCATCCAATATGCGATCGATAATATTGATGTTGTCCGGGGAATCACTTATCAACCGGTATCTTTATGCGGTCGCAGTTATTCGGAAGATGACTTAAAGGAAATGAGAATAACGAACGCCGATGTTATTCAGATGGTCGATGAGCAGACTAGCGGTAAAATCGGAATAGAAAATGCCTGGTACCCGCTTACTACAATCGTAGAATTCGGGAGAATTATTGCTTACTTAGCTGACGTAGAACCGGTAGAATTTACATGCCATCCGGATTGCGGTTTTGCCACTTACATGGTAGTAGACCCCGATACCAACGAGATGGTTCCGATTGTGGATTACTTCGACCCGATAAAAATTGTGGACTTCTCAAATCAATTTTGGGATAAGATCAAGCATAAGGAAAAGGAAAAGATATCGTTCTTTGAAAACATCCTCGGCGATTTCGGCAAAACTTTGGATAAAGGGATTAATTGGCTAGACAAGCAGCAATTACGGGCCCGATTCTTGGCAGGAATGTTGCAATATACGAAAAAACCCGGAAAACTTATGGAAATGTTTACAAGAATCCTTTTAAATGGGGAATGGGAAAGTATTAGCGCATTTACCCACGGTTCCTTATTGATCAGTTCAATGCATTTCCAAGATGCTTATAATATGAATCTTGAAAGAACAAAGCGCTGTATCGTTCATTTTGGTGTTGCAATGCCAGATGGCTCCGTCTATGAAGCACCCTTCTGTACGATGAATACACTACATCGCCCCGTTATCGAGAAAAAGGTTGCAAAGAAAGCAAGTTCGAAGGTTATGGAAGAATTTGATACAACTAAGGGAGTTAAAGCAATGGCAGAACAAGATCTCGTCCATAATGACGATCTCGTCCATAATGGCGGGTCGAAAAAGAAGGAGGAGTAGGTGAAAAAAAATGAGTCAAGAAGTAGTAGAAACCGAAGACGGGTTAAAGATTCGAAAATTAACTTCGCTAACCCCATCGACGGCAGATGAATACCGTGATGCAATCGTTAAACGAGTTGATTTCTTCTCTCAGAATCGGGATTCGGTATTTAATAATGTCTTAGAGAACGTTTTGGTCAAGGGATTAGAATTAGTTCTGGAAGCCAAGTGTGAGGTCGATAAAATCCTTGGGGATCAGAAGGACCAGGTTCAAGAATTCATTGAGAAGTTGCTTTTTATCGGATTATAATTTTATACCTTTTTATCTTTTTATTTTTTAGATTTTTAACATTTATTTTGGAATCTCATTATATTCATATTTAATACTTATTTTACTTACAATGAATTAAACTTTTAATACCTATTTTAGATCACCTCTAAACCCATTTGAGCTGATTGATAATCTTTCAAATAGTGCAGTTTTTGAGATTATTATGAATAACTCTTTAAGACAATTAGGATGCTAATATTTTTTTAACATAGGAAATTAAAACAATCAGATGAGTATAGAATTTGCATGGTTTCTCCCTGTCCAAATAGTGTTTTGCGCAAATGCTATTGCACATGGTGCATATGCGACACGGTTAAATCATAGATACGGGGGGGAACACAATTTAGGAAATAGCATCTTGACGGTACTTCTATGGATTACTGCGGGAATTCTATATCCGTTTTATTTTCATTTAAATTCACCTGAAGTGTATTTTTTCAAATTCCTTTCGGTATTTTTCATTTGTATCTTTACGCCTTGTATGATTTTCATGACTCTCGGATATCAATATTTTCATGTAATAAGGCAAGACGCCGATATCAAGCAGAAGCGTAATATTAATCGGTGTTTAGAGCAATTTGAACTCCAAACGAAAAGGAAGGGTAATACCTCGCCCCATTACTTGAAGAATGATATTTATCGAAAAACGCTCCATATATTCCCCGCCGCGGTAATTTTGTTATTATGGGTTTTTGCGGTCTACATATGGGAGGGGATGTGGCATGCGGACCTATTTTGGGGAATTTCCGGTCGCCAATTCGGCACCTTCTTAATAATTACCGCGGGGTACTCGGGAGTTTTGGTTTTTGCTGCACTTGACTATGTGAGACTCTCGTATATATTTGAACGTAGAAATTTATTTCACTTTCTTCCCAATAATGTATTAGATCTTTTAACAAAATCCATGAAGCGCAACGAAATATTTGAATTTACTAAATCTGCCGCGATGGTATTGGCCTTCACCCCGATATTTTTCTTCTCTTTCGGCATCTTCATTGCCGCCGCCTTAATTGCGACTATTGCAGATGGTGCCGCTTCGATTTTTGGTTTAAAGTTCGGGAAGATCAACTTTCCTAAAGGCACAACTAAAACCATTGTAGGCTATTCCGCCGGCTCCATAAGTTCGTATCTAATTGGACTTGTCTCTTTAATCATATTTTTGCCGACGTTAAACTTTATAAAAGTAAATCTTATCGCTGGGACGGGAGTCGTGGCGTTCTTGATAGTTGATCTAGCTAATTTAAATATAGATGATAATATCTTAAATCCCTTAATTTCTGGTACATTGATGGCGCTCATATATTATTTTCTCTGATATGGCTTAAAAGAATGAATCCATTTTCCTCATTCCTTTAATTTCCTGCCAAGAAATGCCAAGAGCATCTAAAACTTGCTCTAATGCTGACTTCAGTAAGCTCTTATACTTTTTGGAGTCAATATCCTGTAATTTGGCCAAATCTAAAGCCTTAGCGCCCGTTGAATCCCGACTTTTAATAAATGTAATAATATCTCCCTTCTGACAAGCTCTATCCGTGGCATCTTCCAATTGCATTGCCGCTTTTACGTGTTGCGGGATCACTTTCTTATATTTATCAA
>CAZDJH010000207.1:4026-7008 GCA_964505645.1 uncultured archaeon
TGGGTTTTGTCATCGTTATGTTGATTGCATAATCTTCCAGATCAAAAGCGCCTTCATGGCCGATTTTCCGCAAATTTTTCCGAACGATTTCCACAATTTCCTTTCGTGCATCTTGGAATTCTTTTCTATTTGTAATATTTTTTAAGATTTCTACCACTTGCCCAAAAATTTTTTTAATAAACTCAGGTGTGTTTTTCTTTTTAGCGAGTAGTCCCTTGACGTCCACATATTTTGATTCCTTAAAAATACCAATGTAATTCTTTTTCCTTTTTGAAAGCGCAAGGAACTGATATACCTTTTCCTCTTCTAAATCGAGGTCAAGATGTTCCTTACTCCATTTTGATATCTCTTCCAATTTTTCCTTTGTCGGATTATTCAAAAAAACAGAATCACTATCTCCATATAAGACCTTTACTCCAATACTTTCGGCTTTTTCTATCGTTGCTTTAATGGAATATCTCCCTATTCCCGTTGTACTCTCAGCAACGGGTAAACAATGTAAGGGAAAATTAAGACTCCCAAATACACCATACGCCGAATTAATGAAGACCTTAAGGGCTTGCTGAATTGTATTAAAATAATCCCTCTGCTCCTCGGGGAGCGATTTATCAAATGCTTTCGGTTTAAAGTATTTTACCCGAATGTCTCTGAAAAACCCAACTACATAGGCAAATATCCCCATTTTATGGGTACATACATGATAGGGGATGCCTTTTGGCATATTGTCAAGACAATCATCATGCGGACATTGAACCGTTTCATACGATAAATTATATTCCTTAATTATTGAGGGATACAAACTGCTAAAGTCCATTACAACCACATCAAAATGAATTCCTGGGACTGGAGGCACGACATAAGCCCCTTTAAACCCTTTTCCATCGATAGTAGATTTTGAATATCCTCCTTTTTTCATTTCGGTAATATCTTCTTTTCTGGGAATCAAGTAATTTTTTTGACGATGCTCATAGAAGAAGATATTCTGGTTCCAGGTGCTAATTTGATAACGAATTAAATCGTGAATGGGTAATTTGGTTATTCTACAAAGTAATATAATGAGGTTCCATACGAGAGAATTATTGAACTTTGTTAATCCTAGGGTAAGAATGGAATCCTTTAGATTATACCAAGATAAGACATCATATTCCATATCATGAATTTCTTCCTCGTGTGGATACTTTTCTTCCTCTAATAGAGCATTACTAATGGCATTAAGGGAATTCCTTTCATAGGCCCCGCTAAATGCATATCCCGCAATACTTCGGTTAAAGAAAAAGTTAAATAGGTCAATATGGATTCCTTTTCGGAGAAAACATTCTGCACTGGACATAATTCCATATCCTCGCCTAATAATGATGGGATTGAGACCTTTTTTAACCTTTAACTTATTTGCCCGATGATATAAGTAATTTAAATCAAAATTATCACCATTAAAAGTTACCAAGATAGGATAATTCCACATTAATCGAAAGGTCTCGATTAATAAGGTTTTTTCTGACTTGAAGTAGACAATTTTTGCATCTTCTGGAAAACTATCGTGATTCTCCCTAAACATATAACCTTTTCTTTCCAGCATATATACAAGTTTTAATCCATCTGTGGCAACAAAAGAAACACTAATAACTTCTTGCTTAGCTAATCGTGGATTGGGGATGTTTGTATCATTAGGACCCATATTGACCTCAATATCCATTGCCATCCGTTTCACGTCGGGGATAGAGCTTAAGAAGAGAGAAAAATTTTCCTTCGAAAAGTTCTGTATTTCAGGAGCTTCTCCTTCGAATAATGCTTGTAATTCTTCTGAAAATTGCTCTGCTGACCTCGGGTCTTGGTAATATTGGATCCGCTCTATGATTCCCTCTTCTATTTTATATATTAAGCCGGGAATTAACCCACGATCGTAAATATAATTTAGATGATACCTAATTCTTGCCTCCCAAGCCTCATCAAGCATCTTTCTGATATTATCTCCCCTTCCCCCGATGTCAGTTGGTGTTATGCCATAGATCTTCGTCATCTCTATCTTTTCGTCTTGAAGGAGATCAAAACGCTGTATCTTTTCAAATCGTTGAAAGCCCTTATAATTCGTTAATTCGACATTTCGTTCTAGCTCTTGGATCGGCTTTTTACTTAAACAATAGGGCTCGTGATTGGTGGTGTCGATCCAAATCCGGATTTCATCACTATCTAAATCGTAAAACTTACAATAGGCTTTATTTTGCCCTCCGTCGTAGTTTACATCCAATAATAACCCCCTCTCCAAGTTCTGGACGATGTCTCCTTTCTCTATAAGATATCGTATGTATTTTGATTCAAATCCTTCACGTTTTATCTTTTTCAGCTCTACATCACCCTCTTCAAGCCCGAACTTTTCCTCTTTTTCTTCAAAGAAAAGTTCCTCGGGGATTTCGTGCCCTTTAGTTCCTTTTTTGGCCCTGCTCTTAACCACCTTTTTCTCCTTGACTGTCTTCTTCTCAAAAACTTCCTTTAATAAATCCATATCGGATTTTTTAGACTTAGGCTCACTCTCCCCTTTTTGCTCTTCTTGAGGGATTTCTGGTTCAATTTCATTTTCTTTTTCCTCTTCTTGGAGGTGATTAGTAGCTTTTGAAAACGAAAATAAGTCCGTTTGCTTTTTCTTTTCCCCTTTTTTCGAGTTAGACTTTTTCTTATTTACCAAATTAAAAACCACGTGGATATGTTCAAAATTAGTTTCTTGAAAATTTTTCTAATATTAAGTAGATTTCAATATTAAATAATATTTGTTATTAACATATGAATTGTTAAAGCCAGTATAAAAAATATAAAATACTTTAATTGGTTTTAATTCAAACAAGCTTTCTATTAAATTAAATTACATAAGTCGAACGATTTAGTGAATTTCTATTTCTCACTAAAAATATTTAACTGACTGCGAAAGAAGTCCCATACATTTATGTAGGGGATGAATTTCGCAAAGCATCCACATTTTTTATTGTTTGG
>CAZDJH010000208.1:0-6999 GCA_964505645.1 uncultured archaeon
CCTTGGATTTCAAGTTAAATTCCATTTTACTTTTAACCCTCTTTTAATTATCTAATGTACAATAAAAAAAGAAACTCGTCATCATGCTAAAGCGATTCACAGAAAAAATCAAACTAACTCCCGCTTTGGGTACTTCATTTGTAAATTGGATGATTGTATTAATAGAGAATCGCGGATTCACTCTTAAAAAACTTTTGCGGGGTAGTTTGGTGACCTTACTTAGTGTAATTGGGATTCCTTTCCGTATTCTCGAGCGACTCAGATATGAAAAGATCATTAAAAATGTAAAGATTAACAAAAGTCCGATTTTTATAATTGGCCATTGGAGGAGTGGAACTACCCATCTTCACAATCTTCTCGTGCAAGACAAACAGTTTGGGTTTATTTCAATGCTCCAAGCGATGTTTCCGAGAGCCTTTTTAATTACCGATTTCTTTAAATGGTTTTTAGATATTTTTATGCCTGAAACGCGACCGATGGATAACATGAAGATTACCCCACATAAACCGCAAGAGGACGAATTAGCTATGAGTAATTTTTGTCCTTATTCATTCTATAAAGCCTTTTATTTCCCAGAAAACATGCTTAAATACTTCAATAAATACCTTGCCTTTAATCATAACGAGCGTGAAATTATCCGGTATTGGAAGGAAAAATACCGGTATTTGCTAAAGAAAGCAACCTTTAATATGGATGGAAGGCGGCTCATCTTAAAAAATCCCTCTAATACTCCGCGAATTAGAATTCTTTTGGAAATGTTTCCGGATGCGAAGTTTATTTATATACATAGGAACCCGTATGTAATTTATCCTTCTATGATTCACTTTTATGATACTGCCATTAGATATTTTATCCTTAGGGACATACTGGAAAATGAACTCGATAGAAATATCCTCTTAATCTATAAAATGATGATGGAGAGTTATTTTGAACAAAAAGCTTTAATTCCCAATGGAAATTTAGTTGAGGTAAGTTTTAAGGAATTAGAAACTCGACCTTTGGAGATACTAAAACGAATATATGATTCATTCAACATTGAGGGATATGAACGCAACCAGAATCGATTTCAGAAATATCTAGAGTCTCTTAAAGATTACCAAAAAAACAAATATATAATGAATCAAAAGACCGTGGATAAAATTACGGAATCGTGGGCAGCTGTTATTAAACAATTAGGTTATGAAATCCCTAAAGACCAGCTGGAGATTAGGCATAAAGACTAATTTTATATATCCCACTTTTAGCTTAACCCCTTAACGGGAAACAATAAGACAAATACAGACCCCTTGGGGTAATCTCCTTTTATTCTATTCTTAACCCATATTTTTCCGCCATAAGCATCAATTATTTTCTTTACAAGTGACAACCCGATCCCCATCCCTTTGGAACTTAGGCTCTTCCTCTGGAGGGGTTTGAACAGCAATCTTTTTTTAGAATCGGGAATTCCTGTTCCATTGTCAATAAATTTCACTTTCAAATAGGTTTTTTGCTCTAACTCAACTTGAGAAAACTTTATTTTTATTTTGACTTCAAGATGCTTATTATGCTTTATCGCATTAATAAGGATGTTTTGAAATACATCAAAAAGGAGTTGGTTTGCAAAAATAGTTATTGTTTCAAAGGGAGATTCTACTTTGATGTCTAAGTTGCTTTTGTAGTAGGTTTTTCTTATGTATTGAATACATTTTCTTAAAACCTCTAGTAGGTCTTGTTCTTCTAATTTGACATCCCTATTTTCGAGTTTAGTTAACTTTCGTATAATTGAAATTATTCTTCTCCCTCGAAAAATCTGAGATTCGATAATATCATACATTTCCTTCAACTTCTTATTATCTATCTTCTCTTGAATAATTTTGTTACTTAGAGCCAATGCCATATTCATATTTGATAAGATATTATTCATCTCGTGGGTTAGAAAATCATTATAAAAGCTATACTCGTATCGTTTTCTATCATAATCTTGAAGATCGTTAAGAATTAACTGAATAAATTGCTGACCAGATCTATGAATTACTGTGTAGATGATATGATATCTACTATTATAGTCCCCTTTTTTTCTAGCCACAATTCGACAAGGTATGGATAAATCCCCCTCCGCGACTTTCTTAAATCTTTCTAAGGCGCATTTCGCATCTTGGCTGTTAAAATATCTTTCAATTAATTCGTGGAGATATATACCTTGTTCTAAACCCTTCTTGAGTGGAAATCCTTCAGATTGGTCTATATGAACGACTTTACCTGATTTTTTCACTAAAAGGATTGCAAGAAAATAATTTTGGCTTTTTTTGAAATTATGAGACATCATCCTATTAATATTAATTATATATATGGTTTTGAAATAAGACTACCATATTTAAGTACAGTCTGTCTTTTAAACCTTACTAATTCATATCGTCACGATCCCAAAATAGTATTTAAAAAATGTTACGAACTAAAAGATAGATATACTTCATCGAAACATAATCTAACGATTTCCAAAAAGTTTTATTAACTAAAGCTGCTTTTCTAATAGTTAGGGATAAATTCTAACCTTTATTATTAATTATAATCATAAAAGTTATTATTTTATTTATCCGAATGAAACATAGGAGGAAAGAATGATGCTATTCAATGATGCTTTAGAAATGTGTTTAGATCTAATAGACGCCCCTTCAATCATCTTAAATACGGATTTGAATATTATTAACTTCAACCGATTATTTTTTTCTACATTTAATATTAACAACTCAATAGCAAAGGGAAGCTCGATTTTTGAGATTAATGAGAACCAATGGGACATTCCTTCCTTTAGAAAGGTGTTGCTCGAGATATTGCCAAGAAAGGAATTTATCAGAAGTTATAGAATTACCCATAAGTTTAAAAGATTGGGCGCTAAAGCACTAGAGATGGATATCAATAAATTTAGAATAAAAGAAGGAGGAACTGAATATTATCTCCTCAAAATTACGGATATATCGTCAAAGCTGGAGAATGAGAGGCGTTTTACTATTATAGATAAAGGAATGGAGGTATTAGAGAGAATCTCATTCATTTTTAACAACTTTCAATTTTATGAAATCTTCAAGAGAATTAATGATTTAATTATCGAACTCTTCGACTGTGAGAATTCCATATTTGGTTATATTAATGAAAATGGAGATATGGTGATATGTTTTGAAAAAAGGCGCTTAGAATACTCGGCACAATTTTTGAGGAAAAAGTTGGGCGAGGAATTTTATAGAATAAAAACATTTCCACATAAAACGACACTTACTCTGCCTGAAGAAACCATTTCAATAGAAAGTTATGCTCTAATCCCGATCTTTTACGGTCAAAAACAAATCGGCTGTTTTATTCTTATTAACAACCTCTTAGATATTGATGAAATTAAGATGAACATCTTAAGAACAATCACTTCATATATTTCTCCCTTCCTCTATAATTTATTACAGAAAAAACATTTTAAAAAACCAGCAAAATCCCATGATGGGATATCGGAAATTGATGAAGTTGATCGACAACTCTTATCCGAACTCTTTAAGGATGGGTCCCAGACATTACACGATTTAAGTAAGAAAATAATAAAACCCGATGGGGATACAATGAGCAGCACCGGGATCAAAAAGAGATTAACGAAATTAAAGCGCGAGAGACAACTAAAAATTCAAGGTAATATCAATCTAAAGAAGTTCAGTTTCAAATTAGCCTTTTATTTCATTACCTTGGAAAAGTTTCAAGAAAGTGATAATTTTTTACATATGGTTGAGCAAAAATGTCCCAAAGTCATCATGTCGGGGAGAATCATAGGAAAGCACCAATTATTTCTCTGCATGATAGGTACTTCATTGGAAAAAATCGATCAAAACTTCAATAAATGTGAACTTATTAATAATACCCCTATAAAAGATATAACAAGTTATTATGTAATAAATCTTAACTCCCCTCGATATCTCCCCGCAGACATCTTCGCCGGAAAGCGTCGGGTGGAGAAGAATAATTAGAAGAATTCGGAAAGAATCAAAATTTTTCTTAACTACCCAGAAAAATTAGATTATTTAAGTTAATTAGATTAATTAGATGAGAAGGGTTTCGAAATTTACCATTATTGGGCGAGAAAGCACCGTCCTTTAGGGCACTAATGAATCGCATTTTATAACTCATTAATTCAAGACCCTCATACTATTTAAATGGAATAAATCAAAATTAACTTTTTTAATATCTTCTCGCTCTGGCAAAATATATTTCTATCCAATTGGAAAGTAGTAAAAAGAGCACAGTTGCAACATTTTCTGCGATTACAAATGATAATTGCGCATCAACAAATAGCACCGAGATCCCATACGACATCAAGAAAAATAGGAAAAACGACCCAAACATAATAAGTATAGGTTTGGTAATAGGAAATTTCAGAATCTTTTTATATAACTCCTCCTCTTTTTTACTGTGGAATTGACTTCGTAGTTTCTTCCGCCTCCTTACCTGCGCATAAGTTTCAAAAATGATGATTGTTCCGTATAAGAGTGCAAATATAACCCCGACTGGAATGAGTATCAACACAAAATAATTAGTCACTCCGAAGATTATTTGCGCAAGGAATATGAATAGCGTTTGGAATAGTCCCACCGCTCCTAAGAGCATTAATCCGAAACAGAGATATTCTTTTGACTTCCAGCGTATTTTTAAAGGCATTTTAATCGGTAGAGAAGTATATAAATGGTGGGCTCGACGGGAATTGAACCCGTGATTTCCCGCACGTCAAGCGGGCATCATACCGCTAGATCACGAGCCCATTATTTTTTTTAAGTAATACTATTGATACCTCTTTTCTCAAAATCTTAAGTTATAAAAGGTATTATGTTAAATATTTTTTAGTAAAATATATAATTTACTGAAAGTGGCTTAATTAATATTTAAAACCGTGGGATTAATCAGGTTTTATAAATCCAATATTTTTAAGTGTTTCTATAACGGAGAAGCAATTAAATTCGATTGGATTTTTCCCGTTAACACGGATAATAGTTGCCTCTCCCGACTTAATTTTTTGTATAATCTCGCCGTATCGTTTTTGAGACATTTTTATTAAATCCAAGGACTTTTCGTGCAAATGGGGGTATTTCTTATCGATTAGAAGCCTTTTTTTGATCCTCTCAAAAGCAATTTTTGGGTCGTCCAATTCAACAAATACAATTATTTTAGGAGCTTCAGATTCAATCCGAGTCAAGACCATAGCAAGCGAGCTTAAGAACGTATTAGGTGCATAAAAATAGGCCATTGCGGCGCTATCAATCCTGAGATGGCGTTCTTTAATGACAATATCCTTGGAAATTAGGATCAATTTTGAAATGGGGGTTAATAATGCGATCCCATTGTACAACAATGAGAAGATCTTCATTCTACGGCTTTGAATTCGCTCTGCGAGATTGGCAAAAAACCCATAAATATACTTACCAAAAAAAGCGGGATATCCTCCTGCTTCCTTATAACGCGGGAGATGAATGATCCCCGCCGAATATCCTAAATTCTCCAATTCCCGAACTAAACATTTAGTCAGCGTCGACTTTCCGCTCCCATCTGATCCCACCACAGTTAAAGTTTTCTGGGAATCTAGGATATGTTTAATGGTTCTAACGAAATATATACATGCAATAATAAGACTTATAATTACTATTGTCGCTACTAAGATTAATAATTCCAAATTATACCCCGTATGTGTATTTTCTTAATTTGTATCCCTACTTTAGTTGTTTTATTGAATTAATAAATCCTACTAAATCAAATGATAAATGGCTGTATTTAAATTAAAATAATTTATCGATAAAAATTTTTCCAGTTCAAATTTTGAGGAGAAAAAAAAAATATAATAAAATAGAATTTTGTAAGGTAATTAAGGTTGCTTTTCCCTTAGAGCTTTTACCAAGGGTACGTCGATTCCAGACAAGATCTCAAGCATTGCTCCGCCCCCAGTTGAAATGAAGGAGACCTCTTCACTATATCCTAGCATTTCTGCGGCTGCACCAAATTCACCGCCGCCTATCACTGTATATGCATCATTTTCTTTTGTTGCCGTTGCCATTGTGGTTGCCATCTCATTAGTACCTTTCCTAAAGATTTCTTTTTCAAATATGCCAGGTGGACCGTTTGCAACAATGGTTTGGCATTTTTGTATGATTTCCGAAAACTTTTCCATCGTTTTATCGCCTATATCACCTGTCGTTTTATTATATTGTCCCACCTCATCAATATCTATGTCTTTTCGTGCTCCATCTTCTTCTATAGTTAAGTCGAGTGGAAGGATGATTTTATCATCGTATTTGTTATAGACCTCAATAATCTCATCTTTGGCTTTTTCTAAATCATCAGCGATTAAGTTTTTATTTGGTTCTCCCGTTGGGGTTCCTAACGCTTCCAGGATTAATACGGCGGTTAAGCCCGCACAAAGACCATAATCAAGTCTATCATTTTCCAGATTATATTTCATTGATTGGAATTTATCTATAGCTTTTGCTCCTCCAATGAGCATTGCTAAGGGTTTCTTAGGGTTGTCCAACAACTTGGTCATTACTTCAAATTCATTGATAACGGTTGGTCCGGCGATCAATGTTGGCCACCCAATGATCGAAGGTTGCGCTCTATGGGCGGCTCCGAAGGCGTCGGCAATGAAATAATCGAAGAGTGGAGCAAGCGTCTGGATCATTTCAGTCTGTTGAGCTTCAGAAAAATCGTCATAGATAGTTGTTTCTTTATCAAATTTTCTCACATTATCAAGTACCAGTACTTCCCCTACTTGTAGATCCTTAATGGCTTGGACAGCCTCATCCCCATAGATATCATCAACATACTTTACTGGGAGATCCGTAAACTTTCTTAGCTCGTCAGCATGAAGCTCTAAAGAAGTAAAATCCTTCCTACCTGGTCGAGATTGATGTCCCATAACGACCACTGCGCACTTTTTAAATTCTTCTAAGGCTTCCGCAAGAGCTTGGATTCGGGGGGATTCTCGAATGGAATTATTTTCAACAT
>CAZDJH010000209.1:0-517 GCA_964505645.1 uncultured archaeon
AAAACACTTCAAATTCTGTTCTGGATAACGTTTTTAGTTTTTGAATGAATTTGAACATTCCGTCCTAAAAAGGTAATAGAACAAATGAGCCCTTATTTGGATGAGAAAAAAGAAGAAGAAAAACCCAATATAATATAGTATTAATAACAATAAAAGAGATATAAGAAAATATATACATTCAATTACGAAACTTTTTTTTATTTAGATATTTAAACTAATATAATTCTTAAATTGAGACTTGATTTATTCCAATTTAAATTATAAAAAAGAGAATATTAATTGAAAAATTCATTATTTTAAAAAACAAATTATTCTTTATTGTTTTTTTCGTAAAAATAATTTCTTAAAAAAACGATTCAATAGATGACAGATAAGGATGTTGTAATTTTAGGGGGCGGACCTTCTGGGCTGGCGGCAGCATATGAACTTGATAAGAATAAAAAGTCGATACTTGTAGTTGAGAAAGAAGAAAAGGTGGGGGGCTTAGCAAAAACGCTCCATTTTGGTAATTTTAGCA
>CAZDJH010000209.1:527-6971 GCA_964505645.1 uncultured archaeon
CAAAGAAAGTTTGAAAAAAGCAAGGTCTAAAACACTGCGTTAAAAGCGGGATTCAGTGTATGGAATCGGTAAAAATACGATCAAACGCAAAGGGTCAGGAGTAAGCTCAGAGGAAGAAGAAAAGGTGGGGGGCTTAGCAAAAACGCTCCATTTTGGTAATTTTAGCACCGATATCGGCCCACACAGGTTTTTTAGTCAGACACCGTATCTATATGAAATGATTGAGGGTTTATTGGGAGACAGATGGAGGAAGGTGAATCGTTTAACGAGATTCTTTATCAAGGGACGATATTTTCTCTATCCTATTAATTTTAAGAATGTATTCTTGAACTTGGGCATTTTTAGAGGGATTAAAATTATGCTTGACTTCATCAAACAATTCTTTATTAATAAAGTGAAGGACAAGGAATTACGCTCCTTTGAGGACATCGCAATAACCCAATTTGGGAGATCCCTTGCTGAGCTCAATATGTTAAATTATACCGAAAAGATTTGGGGGTTGCCGTGTCATCTCATCTCGTCAGCTTGGTTCTTGCAGCGAATAAAGGGTCTTTCCATTAAATCAATTATCAATGATATGTTCTTTAAAAAATTAACGGAGGGAGGTCCCAAAACTTTAGTTGATCAGTTCCATTATCCCGAGTCTGGTACGGCTTTAATTTATGAATCTATAGTGAAAAAAGTCTCTTCACAGCCCGAAAATGATATCGTCAAAACTTCAAGTGTGCCTAAAAGGATAAAACACGACGGTAATAAAATCGTGGAGGTATTAATAGATAAGGGGGGAAAAGAGTCATCATATAAACCGAAATATCTTATATCATCGATCCCTTGGAATGAGCTTCTTCAAACCTTTGATCCCTCTCCTCCTAAAGAGGTCATTAACGCTGAAAAGCATTTAAGATTCAGGTCCCACATAACGGTATTTATCACATTGAATAAGCCACAGGTGTTCAAGGACCAATGGTTATATTTTCCAGAAAAGAATATTCCGTTCGGGAGAATTATGGAACCTAAAAATTTTAGCGAAAAACTTTCTCCAGAAGATAAAACATCACTCACCGTTGAATACTTTTGTTGGGAAAATGATAAAATATGGAACCTCTCTAAAAAGGGATTAGTAAATTTGACAATAAGATGGTTAGAAAAATTGGATTTTATTACTAAAGACGAAGTAATTGATTATTACATCCATAGAGAACTATATGCCTATCCTGTTTATGATTTATTCTATCCGAAATATCGTGATAGGGTAAAAGCGTACTTGGGTCAATTCGATAATCTTCAATTAATTGGGAGAGCTGGAAATTTTAAATATAATAATCAAGACCATGCATTGGAGATGGGTATCATTGCAGCAAGAAATATTGTGGAGGATAATGAATATGATTTAGAAAAAATCGGCTCGGAAAACAAATATTTTGAACGTGGATATGTACACACAAGTCAATAAGAGTCGTTTTTAAGAATGAATTCAGATATGAAAAATAATTCAGGAGATCTACTTGAGGGCGAGAGTAACAAGATAAAACAGGAACAAAGGGGTTCAAAAATCATCATATTCCTTAGTTATGTCTTGTTTGCGGGAATAGCGACCATCGTTGATATGGGGGTTTTATTTATTTTAACGACTTACTTTAATCTCTATTATCTTATTTCTGCAATATTTTCCTATATTTGTGGAATGATTATCAATTATTCATTTAATAAGTATCTCACCTTTAAAAATAAGAGCAAGCGAATTGCCCCACAATTTGCCATATTTGCCACGGTGGCGCTCATTGGATTGGGATTAAATGAGTTAATCTTGCTTATTTTAACGGAAATCTTTAATGTGTGGTACCTCAATTCTAAATTGATATCGGTCGGGATCGTAATGTTTTGGTCGTTTTTTGCACATAAAAAAATAACATTTAAAGTAGATATATCCAGAAAATAATGAGATATAAAGTTCAAAAATAGAAAATAATAAAAAAATAAGATTTAAAATTCTTCTTGACATTTAAGCTCTGAGTTGAGCTTCTGCCAGCTTTTGTCGATGCGATTTTGGAAATCAATCAAGTCTTTCTCTGAAAGGGTCGAAAATCGTTTCTGCTTTGAAACATAATCAACAAATGGTACCCTCTTTTCAGGGTCTAATAAACGTTTACTTGCCTTAGAAAGGGTCTTTTTCCCATTTTCAACCTCATAAAGCACCCAAAAACCGCTTTTTACAGCTAATCGGGCGATTTCAATTGTATCTTCAGCGGGATATCCCCAACCCGGAGGGCAAGGGGCCAGAATATGAATATAGCGACATCCTTGTATGTCTTTTGCTTTTTTAAACTTCTCATAAAGGTCTAACGGTTCTGAGATACTACATGTAGCCACATAAGGGATATCATGAGCCTCCATAATTCGTGGGACATCTTTCTTGTATCGCTGTTTACCAAATGGTGTTGTGGTTGTTTTAGCCCCATGTGGAGTTGAACTGCTTCTCTGAATTCCAGTATTCATATAAGCTTCATTATCATAACACACATAGATCATATCTGTATTTCTTTCCGCAGCACCACTGAGTCCTTGAATCCCGATATCGGTCGTTCCTCCATCGCCAGCAAAAGTCATGGCAGTCATGTCCTTCCATGGACCATCGGGGAATCGTTCGGCCTTTGCTTTGAATGCCGCCGAAAGCCCCGTTGCTGCCGCTGCCCCCGCTGCGAATGCCATGTTAATAAAGGGAAAGTTTGGCGCTGTTTTGGGCCATAACCCAACAACTACGTTTAGGCATGAAGCAGGTGCAACTAATGCAGTATTCGGCCCCAGTGCTTTCATTGCCCAACGGATGGCTATCTCGAGACCGCAGCCCGCACAACAAGAGTTACCGGGTAGAAAATATTCTTCGTTTGCCTCATTTAAGGCATCTTTTATTGATACCATTTCATTTCACCTCCAATTTTCCATGCCACAGGGTTCCATGAATCAAATCGTCCGGAAACTCCCCCGTTTCTTTTATCTTTACTAATGTTTTTAATTGATCCTTTTGCTCATCTAAGCTCACTTCTCTTCCACCTAATCCAGAAATTATAGGAAGAATCTGGGTATCTATTCCGGTATTATAAAGGGAGGTCATAACTTCGCTACTTACGGGCCCTCCCGTTGGAGAGCCAAACGCAGTAGCACGGTCCACGACACCAAGCACCTCTAAATCACCTGCGATTTCCCGAATATCTTCTACTGGAAAAGGTCGAAAGTGCCTCAATTTAAGCATCCCCACTTTATAGCCTTCTTCTCTAAGTTCATCAACGGCACGCTCCATTTGAAGTGCTAAATCACCATATATCACGATCCCAACGTCTGCATCGTCCAACTTATATTTCTGTACCAATCCATTTCCATAAGATCTACCAAACGTCTTTTCAAATTCCTTGGCAGCCTCTTTAATCTTCGGTTTTGCCTTGATTATTATATCGTGCATCTTTAATCGGAATTCACTGTAAAACCCATCGGGCATAATTAAGTTTCCGTGCATAACGGGCCTATCAGGGTCCATAAAGATATGAGGCCAGCCCTTCTCATCCGGTAGCGGGGGTAAATACTCATCAACAAGGTCTTGATCCTCAATTGTGATCGGTTTTGAGGTATGAGATAATACAAACCCCCCATAGGCAACAAATTTAGGCAATAATATGTCATGATCCTCGCAGACCTTATAGGACATTAAAATCTCATCGTAGATCTCTTGATGCGAGGCGACAAATGAACACATCCATCCCGTATCGCGTTGAGAGATTACATCGGTAAAATCCGCCCAAATATTCCACGGTGGTGCGACTCCCCTGCTGATGATAGCGGTGACGATCGGAAGCCTACTAGAACTTGCCCAGTGGATCATTTCATTCATGTAAAAAAGTCCTTGTCCCGCGGTTGCCGTAAAAGTCCGAGTTCCCGCGATACTTGCGCCCACTATGGACGCCATTACCGAATGTTCGCTTTCCACTTTAATGTATTGCGTTCCGGGCATTAACCCGCCATCAACAAATTCGGAAAGCTTCTCCACAACGGTAGTCTGTGGCGTAATGGGGTATGCACTTATCACTTGTACCCGTGCGCTCTTTACAGCATAGGCAGTTGAAATGTTTCCTTTTACCACCTTTGATTCCTTCTTCTGAATAAAATCCTTTGGTATTGCTTCAGTCATCGTCTATTTCACTCTCCCTGACCATTTCTATATTATTAGTTGGGCATTCCTTAGCGCAGATTCCACAGCCCTTACAATATTCATAATCAATCTCAAACGCATCGTCTTCATTTTTTTGAATAACACCCTCGGGACAATACATCCAGCATATGCCACATTTTGTACACCCTTCTTGAATTACAGGCCGAAATGTTCTCCAATCTCCCGTCCTTCCGATACTTGCATCGATAGGAAACGAGATAGGAATCGGAGGTAACTCCTCCCAGTTTTTATATTCTTGCACTTTCGGTCGTTTTTCTTTCGACTTGCTTATATTTTTCCACTTTTCTTCTTCTGTTTTACTCATTACTTCATCTCCTCCACTTGATTAAAGGCATCGGTTGCAACTTTCATATTTAATTCGCTTCTTCTCTCACCGAATTCTTCCGTGAGCACTTTGTTCATTGTATTTAGGTCATAATACCCCGTAACCTTACCGAACGCCCCTAACATTGGGACATTAAGGATCGGGCCAGAGGAAATCATGAATTTATGCCCTATGCAAATGCCGGTCGCATCGACGAGATATATCGTGAGATTGTCAGGCAAGCCATCTGTGTTAACTGGCTTATCGCTATTAATTATAAGAGTTGTTCCCGCTGGAATACCCTCCCGAATTCTTGGTATTTCCAGTAGAGTTGTATCAAATATTAACATGTAATCGGGATTCGTGACACTGT
The DNA here is from genome assembly GCA_964505645.1 of uncultured archaeon. GTDB lineage: Archaea > Asgardarchaeota > Lokiarchaeia > Sigyniarchaeales > SOKP01 > TEKIR-8. The sequence goes on from CAZDJH010000209.1 coordinate 5,427, forward strand.
CGTAGGTCTTGATTTGGTTTTTCTTTGATAATTTTGTGAATGCCTTGATAGGAGCCCCCCTACGTTCGGCCCCAATTATGGGAATACAAAAAACATCCTTAAATCCGCTTTCAAATGCAAATTTAGCTAACAATTGGCTTGCGGTGACTGCGGTTTGCCCGCCGCGGCCTTGCATTGCGATGGAAACTATTGCGCTATTGATCTTATCGTAGTTATTATTCATCGTCAAATATAGAATTTAGAAAAGTTTTTTAAAAAATCAAATATTTCAACAGAAAATATACAAAAAAATATAAACTTTTTGGTACTTAAAAAACTGGCCACAAGTCATCTGTGTAATTTACATGTAAAATTTTATGGTATCATAATTATTAGCCACCCCTATAAACCTACCATAGAACCATTAAATAAGCAGAAAACGACGAGAAAAATCGCTCAAAACGGAACCATTGGATATAATGGAACTCATTATTACATCGATTATAAATTGAGCGGTAAGACCGTAGAGATTCAAGAGGCTAACCTCGGCAAGCCCTATATTTTTTTTTCTTTTCTTGTTGTGTTGTAACCAATCTATTTATTGGATTTTATTGTTCACTTAAGCAGAGCGACGTATCATAAATTCAGTTCATCTCCGAAGGAGAATTATAGTAATAAAGTAGTTATTTTACTTAAACCTTATCTTCGGGGGTTATTCGCCCAATAGAACGATCAAAAGACCAAGCAACATTCTTAGTAGTAGAGGAAATAGAAAAATTTCTTTTGTACTTTTTATTTTTATTTGCGGGATTTTTTCCGAGTTGCTTGCCTTGGGGAATACTTACACAAGTAAAATAGGTATTATACAAGTAAAACAAGTATTTTACTTTGCGTTCTTTTTTTGCGGGAGTATCCAAAGAACTTTTGTACTTTTTATTTTTATTTTTATTTGCGGGATTTTTCCGAGTTGCTTGCCTTGGGGAATTCCCGCTGCACCAACGAAATAATGTTCTCCAAAAGGGCGGTCCCTCCGGATGTTAGGCGGTACTCGTACTTGATTCCCCCCAGTTTCCTTGGGGTGACTTTTTGTTTTGAGATTGATCCCTTGGTGACCCACCGCCTAAAAATTTTCTCTTTCAAGCGTTTCTTGTTCTCCGAATCGGGATTGTTAGCGATGGCAGTTTTCATTCTAATAATCACGAATATATTTCTATTATTACTACTATTTTTGCGGTTAAAATATATTATAATAGGGGTATTAAAAAAACCAAGAAAAGAAGAAAATTTCTAATATATTAAATTTCACTGATTCAGGTTATTTTACCAGAATTAATTTGAAATCGGTATTCGATGACCAAATATGAAACCGAAAACTAAAAAAACGGAAAACAGTCAAAAAAGAGAAATTAATCCCCATTAAAGTCAAAAGAGAATAAGAAAAGGTGCGAGACATTTAGAAAATAAAAAAAAGAGCTTCGCTATTTATAATAGCAATGTTTACAAAAGAATATCTCTTTTCATTGAAAAGAATAAGGGAACATACTAAGATGAATCGGGTTTTTTTCC
>CAZDJH010000210.1:0-6950 GCA_964505645.1 uncultured archaeon
CTATAAGAGGAGCCGCATTTTGGAATATATCCGACCTCACCGCCGAAGTGATCAGAACATCAGATGTGCGGTATATGGAAGGGTTTCCAGTTTGCGGCAAAAAAAATCGGGGGTGTTAGCACGACAACTGATCGCACTCGAACAATATACTCGGGAAAAGGGCTATAGGCTCTATAAATGCTATGCCAATATAGGTTCGGGTCCTTTAACTTCGAGGGCATGTGCACTCACTCCCATCATCTTGATATGTCTCAAATAATACACCCGTTTCCTCTAACGACGGGTTGGGACACTTTGTCCAAGTTTATAGTTAGAGTAGTATCGGACATAATTATTCCTTACGAGAATGAATTCGTGTATTATTATTGAATATGATAATACCATTCCCAAATTCCAACATATCAAAAGGATTTATCTACCTATCACCGAAAAGAATGCGATACCTTTAATATGAATATTCTTTACATTAATACAATGACGCTTCCATCAAACCTTAAATTGCTCAAAACAGAAGAGGAAATCGAGGCGACGATTGGGCGGTTAGCAAAGGAGATTAATCGCGATTATGCCGATTTAACCCCGATTTTAGTCGGTGTCCTACGGGGGACCTTTATCTTTATGGCAGACTTGGTGAGACATCTCACGATCGACATGGAAATAGACTTTATAGAGCTTCGGAGCTACGGAGAGGGGACAGAAAGCTCTAAAAATGTACAAACTATCAAAGGGTTGAACACAAGCGTGAAAGAGCGGAACATAGTCATTATTGAGGATATTGTCGACACCGGACTCACCATAAATTCTCTCATTACAAAATTGAACCAAAACAACCCTTCCTCGATTAAGGTATGCGCACTTACCAGTAAACCATCGCGCCGTGTGGTAAAAGTGGATATCGACTATTTGGGATTTGAAGTTCCCGATGTATTTCTTGTAGGTTACGGATTAGACTTCAATCAAAAGTATCGAAACCTCCCAGAGCTCTATTATTTGGAGTTATAAGCATTATTCCCTTATTCGAGCCTATAATCCGTAATTAGACGTCCATTAAAAGGGATTGTTTATCTAAAATAAATCAAAATTATTTATAGAATGGTTTATTCTACCTATTATAAAATTAAAATAATATTCACTGTGGAATTTCATGAAAAATTCTATAACAATAAAAAATGGGCTTGTATACGACCCAATTAACGAACTTAATGGAGAAAAGCGGGATATCTATATAAAGGACGGTGAAGTTGTTGATAAGCCGGATTCTGATGCGAAGGAAATCGATGCTTCGGGCATGGTTGTAATGCCAGGAGGGGTTGATATTCACTCTCATATTGCTGGTGCGAAAGTCAACAGCGGCCGATCCTTTCGGCCTGAGGATCATTTCATTGATCCCGTAGCGAAAACCAAAACCACAAGAGGAGGCTCTGGATATTCAGTCCCATCAACATGGGTAACGGGATATCGATATGCGAAGCTAGGGTATACCACGGTCATTGAACCCGCGATGCCCCTATTGGAGGCACGCCATACCCATGAAGAATTTCTCGCCACACCAATTATCGATAAAGCGGCATTTCCGTTACTTGGAAATAATTGGTATGTGATGGAGTTTATTAGAAATAAGGATTGGGATAAATTGGCGGGATATATCGCATGGGTATTAAAGGTAACAAAAGGCTATGCGGTTAAGATTGTAAATCCTGGCGGTGTAGAAAATTGGGCTTGGGGAAAAAATGTGAGCGGCCTCGATGATGATGTTCTACATTGGGGAGTTACACCTCGGCAAATAGTTGAGGGTTTAGGTGAGGCGAATGAGAGACTTGAATTACCTCATTCAATCCATGTCCATGGGAATAATCTCGGGCATCCAGGAAACTACAAGGACACCTTAGCTCTGTTTAAAACGATGGAAAAGATTAATGCGAAGGAGGGAAGAGATACCTCAATGCATTTAACCCATTGCCAATTTAACGCATATGCAGGGCAACATTGGGGGAATTTTGAATCTGGAGCCCAAGAAATTGCTGATTATTTAAATTCCCATGATCATGTTACCATAGATATGGGACAAGTTGTTTTTGCGAAAGCTGCTACTACTACTATGACAGCGGATGGTCCTTGGGAGTTCGCTCTTCATCATCTTAGTGGAATGAGTGGTTGGGGGGCAAAACCAGGCGTTAAATGGATCAATGGTCAAGTAGAGGGCGAATCAGGCTCAGGAATCGTACCCTACTTCTTTAGTCCAAAGGTCGGTGTAAACGCCATACAATGGGCAATAGGATTAGAATTAGCACTACTGGTGGAGAATCCATGGCAAATTTACATGACTACAGATCATCCTAACGGTGGGCCCTTTATCTATTATCCAAAAGTTATTCGATGGTTAATGGATAAGAACACAAGAGATGACATGCTTGAAAACACGGTCTCAAAGAAAGCTACTACTCAAACAAGTCTCAACGATATTGATCGTGAGTTGTCCTTGGAAGAGCTCTGTATTATCACCCGTGCTGGGACAGCAAAATGCTTGGGATTGAAAGACCGCGGCCACTTAGGTGCCGGAGCTATTGGAGATGTGTCTATTTATGATCTCGATCCTAAAAGTATGGACGGGAATGCGATTGAGAAGGCATTTTCAAATGCTTCATATACTATAAAAGACGGTCAAATAGTTGTCCAAGATGGGGAAGTTGTCGCAAGTCCTATGGGTACAACGATCGTTTCTGAAGGAAAGATTAAAGACCGAATTTACGAAGCGACCGTTGAGGAGGTAAAATACCACTGGAGAGACCACTACAGCATCAACTTTAATAACTACTCAATCGGAGAGCATTACACTCCAAAGCAAAAAATTGTTAACGGAACATAAATTTCCGTATTTTTTTATTTTTTCCTTATATTTCGAAGATTAAATTAAATCTTTAAGATTGTTTATTTCCGTATGTAAATTTATTTTGAATAATTTTAACGGAATCATAAGATCTTGAATCTCTTAAAATTCTATTTTATCACCAAAATGCTTTGTCGGCCACTGCCAATATAGGTCGGTTTTTATTACACCCTTAGCTTTTAAATCATTAAACAATTTGTCTCTTAATTGTTTCAAAACATCATTTGGATCATAAAGGATTTTCCCTTCATCGAAGGCGTCTAAGAGGAGATAAAATTTTGAATCCAAGAGACCCTTTCAATTCATCCAAAGTCCACCAAAAGTCTTGGATACCTGAACATACTTTTTTCGTTATTTCAAAAATAAAGTCTTTTCTTTCCCATAGACCGTCGGGAAGCTCTTTACAAATGATAATGAGAATCGATATCGCTGGTAAAAAATTCATCGTTTCTCGCTGTATTTTTAGCAACTGAGCCAAAGAGTAGTACACCAACTATATCTGATTTCTGATTAAAAATGTGTTTAAGATAATCATATAATCTATTTCTATAAAATTCAATTTTAATGAAAGATAAATCAATGGGAGATTTCTTTTTTTTCATTTTCTTCACTTCTCACTTAATAATTTAACTTTATCAATAATACCCTCTAACATTTTAGTTTGTTTAGAGAATGCTGAAAATTTTATTAAGATCTTTTTATAAAGCAATAAAAACTCCATCAGAAAATTAAGGAACTCAATTGTTTTAGTTTTGTCATATATTTTATTGGGAGGAATTAATTTCTCATTTCTTATTACTCCATTTCTAGTTGAGGTTTCTTCTTTCTCGAATATCTTTGCTAACTTTGATAGTTTATTAATGGGCTTATTATAATTTTGTATTTGGTTATTATAAATTAGCGAATCTAAAATCTTTGAAGGCTCATGAGTCTTTCTAACTTGAAAACCTAATAAAAATAATAAGGATTTTAGGAACTGTTCGATAGACAATTGAATTCTAAACACGCAAGCGACATATTCTTGAATCTCGTAAAATCTTATAACTTTTTCAAGGTTATTGAAAACAAGTTTCAACCATTCTTTCGATCTTGTATAATTTTCCAATTTAAATAATATTATTTTAAAAGCCTATTTTACAATATTAACATCGTTCTCTTGAAAAAGTTTCTCGATATCGGACAGATTCGAAATTTTATTTGCCCACAGATAAATGACCTTTAAGGAGGATAAATTGGTAATTGATTCGGGGATTCTTTCTAAGTTATTAAAACTCAGATTTAAATATTGGAGTTTATCCAAATTTCCAATACTCTCGGGAATATATTCCACTTGGTTGGCCAATAGATTTAGGTACTTTAAATTTTCTAGTGAATCGATCCAATCAGGCAGAGCCTTAATTCGGTTGCCAATTAAGTCTAAGAACTCTATTGAATCAAATGCTCGAAGGGTTTCTGGGACCTCCGTGAGGTCATAGTAATAAAGAGAAAAGCCGGTAATTATATCGTGTTTATAGATAAATCCGAAGTTTTTTGGGAGTGCATGATTCCCGAATTCCAAAACGGGGGGGATTTTGATACCGATTTCCTTTTCCAAAAACTTGATCTTTTCCTTTTGAGATGGGGGGACCAGGTCAAAAATCTGTTCTTGCTTCCGTTTTAGTGTTTCGATTCTCCGCTCGGTCTCAATGCTACTCTTAATAATTCGATAACACGAGCAGCAATAAAACTCGATATTATCATTTTCCCATAATTTTAATGCCCTTGATTTCGTTAGTTGGGGATTTGTTAAGAAATAATCTTGAAAGGGCAGCTTTGCCCCACAATTCCAGCATACCCGGTCTTTCAGGTTCAATATCTTTTTAACCCGAGATTCTGCTTCCTGGATATCATCATTACTTAAAAATTCATAATCAATTATAGGATTTGTCGGATTTTCAACTTCTCTTGAGTAGTAATGTTTTGGAATGAGCATATCACCATTGTCTGAGAAATTAGCGTAGATTTTAATGAGATCGGGAGAACTGTATCCTTGTTCATGAGCAAGGTTTATGGCTTCAACTAGAGATTCGCTTGAACCAATATACTTATCATAATAATTACTAACGCTAAAGGCGTATGGCTTTAATTCCTTCATTTATAAAAAACGACTTAAATACCTAATATTATCTATCCCAATTAAAATATATTTTTACCTTTTTTAACTTTAATGTTTATAGAATGGCAAAATAGATCATATTAATAGTTCACCGACTTAAGACTTTTAATCATGAAAATTGAATTGTAGAATTTATTATTCTGGCGACTTAAGAAAAGAAGTAAATTAAAAATAAAAAAGGAGTTAAAAGTTATCTACTATACGTTCCCATTAATTCTGCCTCTTCTATTGCGTGGTCTCTGAAGACTTGCTTAAAGTTTCCCTTCGTTACACCGCTGAGAGATTCTACATCCAGCGCATATACCCTAAAGAAGTACCGATGTGTCCCGCCAGGTGGACAAGGTCCTCCATATTCTTTTTTCCCAAAATCATTGATCACTTCCACCCCTGGTACATCGGCACCCTCGGAAAGCTCGCTCACATCCGCGGGAATATCATGCACGACCCAATGAATCCAATCCCCGACGGGGGCATCTGGATCATTACATGATAAGGCAAAACTTTTAGTATCTGCGGGTATATCTTCCCATTTAAGATGAGGGGAGATGTCCTCTCCATCGCAACTAAATTTCCTAGGAATCGTTCCTTTTGATTCAAAATCGTTTGAAATTAGCCTCATATTTAATATATATAATATCAAAATATTTAATAATTATGAATTAAATCTATAAAATATACAATCATAAATTGTATCTTAAAAGATAAAACAAATTTATATACTTGTATCATTATTAGGCTAGATAAAGTATTATCACTTTAGAGTTATATTTCTCCCGTTATCAATTAGGTAATGGAGTAAAATTAGGAGAAGGGTTAAATTGTTCAGATAAATTCAGTATTAACGAAGCAAGATCTTATGTGAAGTCCGAATGGAATCAAAATATACAAACGGCTCTCAATCAGAAGAGTTTTATCAATTTATTTTTGAGAACCTCGATGAATTAGTCGGTATTCTAAATGCGGAGTTTCCATTTCGTTTTGAATTTATAAACGAAAATGCCTATAATAGATTGTTAAGTTACTCGAGTGATGCATTATTAGGGGTCTCATTTCTAAACCTTATTGAAAAGAGTAGTGAACAAGAAGTTATAGATAAGTTAGAACAAATAGACCAAGGATTCGGCGAATCTAAATTTAAAACTAAAGTAAAAGATAAATATGGTCAGCTATATCCATTTGAACTTTATATAAAGTTTTTTTTTACCCAGAAGAATCAAGAAAAAAAGATCTTTATCAAATTAAAAGACTTAACAGAAGAAGAACGGATTAAAGAAAGATACCATAAAAAGGAGTCAACTTTCCATGAGTTAATAAGGGAAATACCTGAAATTCAATTCTGGAAACTCATTAAAAGTTACAAATTGGATGAATTAGGTCAAGAACCCTATGAAATTTTCCATGAGATAGTAGACAATTTCCCATTAATTATGTTTTGGAAAGATCAAAACCTTGTATACTTAGGATGTAATCAGAAGTATAGTCAATTAGTAGGTCTCAAAAACCCCAAAGATATTATTGGCAAAAACGACTACGATCTTTTCCACGATAAAAAAAAGGTTAAGGTCTTAGAAAGAAAAGAGAAAAAGGTCATCCAATCGGGAGAATCTGAAAATGATATTATCGAAAAATGGAATTATAACAACAAGGAATATTATTTTAGTGTAACGAGAATTCCCTTACCTAATCCGAATTATGAAACTATCGGAGTTTTAGTATGTTATAATAATATAACAGATCTCAAAGAATCGGAGTTCAAATTTAGGAATATAACCGAACAATCACTATTAGGGATTGCGATCGTGCAAAATTATGAATTAAAATATATAAATCAACAAACTGCTAAAATGTTCGGATATAAAGGAGATATAGCCAAAGATTTTACCAACCAAAATTTGATAAAATTTATTC
>CAZDJH010000211.1:0-6949 GCA_964505645.1 uncultured archaeon
AAAAGTAAAAAAAGATAAAATAAAAAATATGGAATTAAAAAATAAATTAACATTATTTCAACAAAAAGGTGTTTTCAAATAGAGCGAAGGTCTAAACGAATAATAAAATATATTATTATAATCATTTGCTTATTTGTGGGAGAATTAATAACCTTTTGGTTAATCAACATCCCCTATATTCAATATTTTAGCGAAGATGAAGTCCAAGGTTATAAAAGCGGGATGTATGAGTTCTCTTATTCCCATCAAAACCCTACCAGTGGATTATTTGTCGAGCCAATGATAGAAAAAAACTATAGAGCCATTGGCTCAGTGAACCTTTCCAGCTCCGAGTTTAGCTCATCTAATCTGATAAATCCAATCGATCGTCAAGATCTTACATCTCTCCATCTTCATGAAGAATTCTTTTTGGATTATTTATTTGAAAAGCAAAATAAGGATGGTTCCTATTCGGATATAAATGGAATTGGGAATATGTATTCAACATATAAGGTAATCGAAACGATACGGCTCTTGAATAAGTCTTATTTGAGCGACCTAAGCCACCAAGAGAGAATTAATGGCATTATAGGTTATCTCAATAATTCCCTTACTAATTTAAATAATTCTGTGGCGGGATTTGTATATAATGATAATGCAATAGAGCCAGATATCATCTCAACTTATTATGCGATCAGATTGGCAAAAATTTTAGATGCTGAATCTCTTTTGGTAATTAATAATCAAAGCATAACTAATTTTATTAAAACGCTTGGTAATTTTACAGTTTTTTTTGATGTAAATGACACTCTTGAACTTTTTGGGGGGTATAGATATTCTAATACAACCTATTTAATTACAACTGAGACTAGCTATTTTGGGATTAGAGCCTACTTAGAAATGAATAACACATACGCAGAACGTCAAGAAGACGCAATTATCGCTTATTTTAATCTTTCATATTGGAGCAGTTCTGATTTACATTCTACTTACTACTCCTTATGGGTTTTAGATGAATTCGATAATAGCATACCTTCCCCTTCCTTCACAGGACCCTATATTGAGTCTTGCCAGAAAGCAAATGGAGGATTTGGATCGCAACCATCATCCCTCCTTTCCGATTTTAAGTCCGGATGGGCTGCAATGAACGCGATGTGGTTGTTAGAAAGATATGATTCTCAAACTTTTAATGGGTCGGTTAAAATAAATTACTATAATTGGCTTTATTCATATCAAGGTATGAATGGATTATTCGGAGATATAACTCTTTATAGTAACTATTGGGGTGTTTCTGCTGTGAATAATTATAATCCCGACTATTTAGACAATCTAAAAGTAGATAATATATTAGATTTTGTAAATGAATGCTATAATGAACAAGATGGAGGCTATGGGTTCGCTTCATGGGCAGATTCCTCTATCTTTTCAACTTATTGTGCTCTTTCCATCCATCAAATGTTTGGGGCTTGTTCGGAGCGATGGCTTTACGATCAAAACTCAACGAGACATTTCATAGCAACGTTACAAAACCCCGATGGAGGTTTTAAAGTGGGCGAGGATTTGGATAATTTAACGACATTATTTGGAACCATTTATGAACCAATAATAGGAGAAATCAATATAAATATCTCAATAATTGAGAGCAGTTATTGGGCCGTTTCTGCTCTAAAGGATTTGGATTCTTTAGACCTAATAAATAAAGAAAATTTAACAAATTGGATCCTCTCTTCTCAAAATGCCGATGGAGGGTTTGGAATTTTCATGGGGTTCCATTCAGATGTTATTTCTACTCATTATGGGCTGGAACTTGAAAAATTACTAAATATAGAACCTTTATCAACAATGGCAGCAATAGAATTTTTGAAAGGTGTTCAAGCATCGGACGGAGGTTTCCAAGTTATCCCGTTTTTATCCGCATATATGGAGTTACCTTCTTCATTTATAGGCACATATTTAGGCTCAATTTCATTATATCAATATAGGTCTCAGCCCGAACATATTTCACATCTAGTAAGTTGGTTTCGGCAATGTATAAGCCCTACTACAGGGGGAGTTGGAGACGATGCGAACTTTGGGGGTGATTTGCACAATATGCCTTATGCGTTAATCTTTATTGATGACATTCGGTATGATCAAGCATTTGATCCATTACCTTGGAATTATTTGATATTATGGTTGATGGTCGCCCAAGGGTTAATCTTAGCAGCGATCTTAGCTATAAACATCATTTACTATGTAAACCAATATATAATTCAAAAGGTAAAAACAACGTTGGGAATTAAAGGAAAATTAAATATAGAATATTTAAAGAAATTTGCAGCATTATATTGCGAGAATCTTAATATATATATAGGAAGAAAGTTAATCGTAGACGGAGTCTCCTTAGAAATTGAGCATGGCGAGGTTTTGGGTATATTGGGAGAGAGCGGAGCAGGAAAGTCCACTTTTATCAAAGCTGTGTTGGGCATGCATAAATATAAGGGGGTTTGTGATATCTATGGCATGGACGCAAAGAGAAACCGCAAAAAGTTCCGTTCGATTTATGGATATGTTCCCCAAGATTTAGGAAAAATGTATTCCAATTTTACCACGCTACAAAATTTAATCTCCTTCGGAAAAACATATGGACTTACCGAAAGAGAAATCAGAAGTAAGGCAAAAAGAACCCTACGGAGCCTTGAAATTGAAGACAAGATCAATGAAAAAATCAAGAATCTAAGTGGAGGGGAAAAGCGGAGGGTCAGTATTGCGATGGCACTAATGCATGAACCCGTCTTTTGTATTTTAGATGAACCTACCAGCGGTTTAGATCCCGTGGTTCGGGAACGATTATGGCTTTCTCTCATTCGAATTAATGAAAAATTCAATACCACATTACTCGTAATAACACACTATCCGGAGGAAAGTCAGTTCTGCGATAAAGTCTGCATTTTTGGACGGGGTAGGGGGATGATAGACTTTGGCTCTCCGGAAAATCTTTTAGGACAGCTTCCGGGGAAGGGGCGTTCTGTCGAATTGTATTTTTATGATCCCCAAGATAACCCTGTAAAGAGATTAGAAAAGATCGCGGGGATTGATAAAGCATTAGAAAACAAGACTGGGACGGATTATTCTTTACTGACAAATCTAACAAAAGAAAAACTACGCCAAAAGATAGTAGAAGAATTTGGTGATAATGCTATTTTAGGCTTAAAGCAAGCCGAGACTAAAATGGAGGAGTATTTCCGCTATCGTGCAATGGAGGTTCCTGAGATTGAATAAACATAAAGGAGGTAAAATAAATGGAAAAGTCGAGTATAGAAATTAATAACGATACAAAAAGGAACCTAGACCAATTAAAATCCGAAATAGAACGGCAAAAAGGGAGAGAATTCTCTTATGATGAGCTAATCAAATATTTTATCAATAGTCAATCTGATAAGGTTAGAAAAGCCCAAATTGAAGTAATAAGGAAAAAAATATTTAACGCGATTCGATACACCAAACATTATTTTATGATATTTCGGGAAAACACTTTTGGAGTATGTAGAATACTTGATCTTGATTATAAGAGAAGTTACGTTGAGATCCTGTTTTTTCCAAATAGAGATGTGATTCAGAAAGGCGTTCCCGTCGTAAAGGTTTATTCGCCGATTGAAACAGAGGTCAATTTCGACAAAATCCTTATGGATCCGCCTTTTGATGATGATGAGTTAATCAGCCCCCTTGAAGTAATAGTGAGTATCGACGATCTGATTAAAGAAGAGTTTCAACTTCATTTAAATGAATTGAATAAGGAAATAGAATTAATAGATAAAAAGTTTGAGAATTACCCCGTTGATAATATCCCCTATTTTAGAAGGATAATTCTTTACTTTCCTGGCTTTTCTATCTCCTTGAAAATAAATTTTGAACAATATCCGTTAAAACCCAAGGTCTATTTTTCAAAAATCCTATCAAAAATCATAGGAGTAGAAGAATTTTTATATTTTCCTATCATGCAAAAATGGGATGAATTAAATCCGCCCCATATCGTTGATTTGATAGAAAAAATAATGGATATTTTCCTCAGACGAGTGAAAGGATTGGAATATTTTAAGAACTATCAAATAGTATTCTTAAAGGATTTGAGCATTAAAAATACCGTTAAAAATTTATCTCTTAAAGTTCACAGGGGACAATTGGTGGGCTTGATTGACGCCGTTAAAAGTATGGGTGAGAACAATAGACAGAGGATAATGCGGATATTTGCGACTATTGCGGAGAGAGATTCAGAATTTTCAGGGACCGTGCAAATATTTGGAAAATATAAGCGTTTGTTATCGGATAAGGAATTTGATAGAATAGTGGTAATCCCCGAAGCGTTAAGCTCAGATTTAGTATCTCTAAAAGTTAAAAAGGCAATTCAATATAATAAATCAATTCGTCCTATGTGGACTATTGATAGTAAAGAGCTAAGAAAAACGCTCCATGAATCTTTTCTATCAACGTTAATAGATGAGTTTAAAATTAAAAATCCCATAGGAGAAGGTGTTTCATCCATCATACAATTTTTTGAGAAAAGAGAATTTATCAATACGGTCTTGGAGGCTACCGGTTTAATTTATAAAAAGAACGAAATCGTCGAAAATTTAAATTCTTCCAATTTTTTACGGTTCCAAATCGCGCGGGCACTTGTTCAGTCTCCCGATATTATTCTTTTTTCAATTCCCGAGGGTATATTTAACAGAATTGAGTATAAAAAGTTTAAAAAGCAATTGGAGAGGATTAAACAAAAATGGCACCTCATAATTTTTATCCATGGAGCAGAGGATTTGGTCTCATCTTGCGACAAAATAATTACATTAAGGGAGAAAGAGGCTGAAACTGGTTCGGTAGAAGATTTCATACAAAAAATCCCTAAATCAGATAAATTAATAACCATTGAGCTCAATCAGGCTAACGAGGATGACTTACAATTTCTAAAAGAAGACGCAATCCTTATAGAAGAACGAGCGCGTGAAAAATATAAGTTATATCCAAAAGAAGGAACCGATTCAGATGCGTTAATAAAGAAGATTGTAAAAATTTTTGGCGAAGATCTAAATAATTTTACGATGTTTCGCGGTTCTCTTGAAGAATTTATTGAATATTCACAATTAGTCAAATAAAATATTAATAGCAATATATCTTAAAAGAGGTATAAAGAATGATTAAAAGCATCTATTTGTTGAAGAGTAATGGTGAAATATTATACTCTAAAAACTTTGTCGAGCAACAATACGATGAAAACCTACTCATCGGATTTTTTAACTCTGTTGTTAATTTCAGTCGTGAGGCCTTAAAGAGCGTTGTAGATTTTATTGACTTGGGAAGGGAAAGCAAGGCAATTCTCGAGTTGAAATCAGAAGAAGACATTTTTGGGGCTATTATCTGTAGTAAAACTGATAATAGTGAATTGGTTAAAAGGATTCTTAAAAATATCCTACAGGGATTTATTGACGAGTTTAGCCCAAATTATAATTTACAAGGCAGGAAAAATAAGGAAAAGGTCGACGATATTTTTAGAAAAACCATGAAAGGAAAGGGTCGGTATTCGATTTTGGTACGTTTTATCATTTCTTGGATAATATTGATTCCTTTGGGCGGAATTCTTGTGCTTGTAAATATATGGGCATCTGAGTTTTTTATATTTTCTGGTCCTTTAAATCCTCCCGGAATAGAGCAATTGATTACAAGAACAATTCCACAAATAATTATAGTGTTATTTTTTGAGTCTGTTATCCTCTTTGGGTTAACTAATTTTATTTCGGGATATATATTATTAAATCTAAAGTACAGCTTCATTAATGCTGTCATTTTCTTTATATTAATCATATTATCGATTTCTCTCTCTGTCCGACCCATTCTAATTTATCCGATCCTTTCCTTTTTACCCTTTGTTGTTATTAGTAGTTTAGGTGGAGCCTATCTTGGCAATCAATATGGAAAAACAAAGAGACTTTCATAATAATTTAAAAAACATATATTAATCAAATGAAAGAAATTTGCCACAAGAAGTTATCGCGGTTAGTGGGAATAAAAGGAACAATACCCATTAGTTCCGATCACTTAGAAGAATTAGTGAACGCATCAATTGAACCCGATAATCTTAATAAAAAAAAGATCGCTGAAAATCTATTTGAAAATCTCTCTGTTCCGTTTGAATGGCTCATCGATCATACAATTCGGGCAAAAACTATGGCACTTCAATCTATTCGAAATTCTCATAAAGCGAAAAAAGATGGGAAGGAAGAATGGGTCCGTTATCTTGGATGGGGATTTCATTTCATAACAGATTGGGCGACCCCATACCATTCACCCACATCTAAATCCAATCCCGTACCCGCATTAACCGGTTTAGGAGCTCTTTTTGGAGGCGTTCTGGGAGGGCTTTCGGAAGTTTCAAAAAAAGGAAAAACAGACAAGAAAGATATTTTAAAGGGGGTTGCGAAAGGCTCGCTATTAGGTGCAGGGAGAATGGGAGCAGCGGGAGCTGTGAAACTATCAATTGAGCATACTGAATTCGAATCTGAATGTGAGAACCGCTGGAAATCGATGGACTTAGATGATTTTCACTCCCCTTTTGAAAAAGAAACAATTACCCTTTCTCCTTCTCAAAGTTGGGATAATAAAGCTGAAATATTTAAGAATTTAATGAAAAAAGTACGTAATAGGGCAAATAATCTCCCTTCCGATTGGGTATTTAAATGTAGTGATAAAGAGTTTGTTGAATATATGGTAGCAATTGCGAAAGTGATGGATCTTGCGGTTCAAATGGTGATTAGATAAATTATTTTAATTTTGCTTAATTGGTATTTATATAGGGCTCAGCAATAACGCCGAGCACTATATCTTGTGCTTGGTTTTGAGGGCAGTATTTGAAAGAAGTTGCTCCTTTCTTTAGAAGACTTGACGAAATCCTAAAAACTGAATTCTCGCGCCAAGACGCCAAGACGCCAAGAAAAGATCT
>CAZDJH010000212.1:0-6929 GCA_964505645.1 uncultured archaeon
ATAAAAATAGACCCCACAATGTATAAAATTGAAAAAATTGACGAAAATTCCTTTTATATAAAAATTATGGGTTTAATGCCTCGCTCAGCAGCAGAAAGGTTTTCAGAAAAGTTTTTAAGGGCAATCGAAGGGTCCAATAAGATAAAAGTAATTATAGATCTATTAGATGCGATTCTTGTTAAATTTGAATCTCTGGATACCATTATCGAGTTATTAAATCAAACGGAAAGTAGGTTGGAAAGATCTGCATTCTGTATTCCCCATAATCCGCCAGTGGAAGAGGAATTAAAATATGTTTTAGAGCAATCTCAATCTCCAAAAAGGAAAATAGTGAGCTCCTTAGACGAGGCAAAAATATGGACCGGAATAAAAGATATTATAATATAAAATAAAAAAAATGTGAAATATAAGATTAAACCTTAGTTTTTTAAAAAGTAATTATGCTATAGCCATTTTTAATATACTTCGCCATTGAAGGATGTCCTTTCATTTCATTACAGGTCGGAAATCCTAACTTTTTAACCGTTTCTAGTGTTCCCATTTTATTACTACATGCTCTACAAAAGCAATGAATAAGCTCCAAATCTTTAACCTTTTTAAAAAGGGGATATACTGGATTTTTCTCGTTGCCAAATTCTTCAGCAATTTTACATGCTGAACCCTCAACAACTATCTTAACATCAAATCCTTTGTCATTTAAATCGAGTGCGTTCAAGACTACATGAATGAAGCACATCGGATCCCCATTAAACGCAAAAAGTGCAAACTTTTTCGTCATATACTCACACCAAATTTTAACTTGATTTGAATTGTACTTTTAGTTAATTATTATTAATGGATTAGAACTAATATAGTCTGTTATAAATCAAGGAATATCAAAATAATATTAAGGAAATTATTGATATATCTTTAAAGATTAAAAAAGATAAAACATTATGGAAAATATGAATCGTAAGAGGCTAACTCTTGGGTTTTTAGGCGAATTTAAAAACTATGACCTTTCTAGAATTAAAGAAGAAAAAATATTTCTCGTCGGATCCATTTCTAAGGCAAAAAACTTTTTTATCAAACTCGAATCCATTCTTCAACTCAAATACCGTAAAAAAGTATCAATATGTTCCGTTGATGGGCTTTTGAACAAGGAAAAATATTCAGAAGAAGAGTGGGACACATTACAAGAGATTGCCTTAAAGAAGTTAAAAGACCAAGATGCCATATTGGTCTTGGATGTGGATACTTATATTGGTAGTGAGACCAAAGAAGAAATCGAATATGTTAGAAAAGTGTTAAAAAAACCGATTTATTATTTATCAAAGCTAAAAATGTAAAAAAATACAGCCATTAAAGCAAAAAATTATTAGATTTCAAATTTTAAGAAAAGTATAGGAAATTCATAACAATATTGCAACTATTTATTAAAGAGGTTTTAACAATTCTACTTAACTATTTCATAGGAACGGCGGGCTCGGGCAAAACTACTCTCACAGGTGCTTTAAAGTCTTACATTCTCAATAGAAACCCCGAAGTATCTTGCATCACGCTTAATTTGGATCCCGGGGTGAAGAAAATGCCCTATATACCCGATATCGATATACGTGATTATATTCTTCTGGATGATATCATGGAACAATATGGTTTGGGACCAAATGGGGCTACCATTCTGGCATCTGATCTCATGATTCGTTTTATTGATGATTTAAAGTTTGAAATTGATCAATACAATCCCGATTGGGTCTTGGTCGATACGGCGGGACAATTAGAGCTGTTTTCATTTCGGGAAACGGGTCCCTTAATTGCTGATTCGTTAGGTATTAAACCCGTCCAAAAATCAGTTTCCTTTTTGTTTGACTCAAACTTTGTTCAAAGACCGAATGGATTTATCTCAACATTACTTTTAGCGGCTTCCGTCCAATTCCGCTTTAAAAACATCCCCCAGATAAATATTTTATCTAAATCCGATATTTTGGACGATCGGAAGTTAGATATGATAATCAACTGGTCGCAAGATATTATGGCATTGGAGGATGCAACGAACGAGCGCGAAAAGGGTTTGATGCGGGAATTATCTCTATTAATTTCAGATGTATTCCTTCAGATGGGGTCTACAGCGGAGCTGGTTCCATGTTCCACAGATAAAGAAGAATCATTAGATTTGTTATTCGGTCATTTACAGCGGGTATTTGATAGCGATAGATCTAAATATTATTAAATCCATAAAAAATAATAAAAAATAATACTTCTTTCATATTAAATATAAAATTCATTGTAAAAAGTAAAGAAAAAGGAAAATGCGGATAATCGGCCCCATAGCTGGAATAGGATCGAGATTAAGACCCTTTACGTTAAGTAAACCAAAAGCTTTCATTAGAGTAGCGGGAATGACTGTTTTAGACCATATTCTTTCTAAATTTCAAAATACCTTTGACGATAATACTGAATTAATCCTCATTGTTGGATATAAAAAAAGACAAATTATTAATTACGTAAAAAAGCACTATTCAGATAAGTTTAAGCTGGTCTTCTTGGAGCAACAGCCTCGTGGATATCGCGACGGTACTCCTTATTATTGGGGCCTTGCCGAAGCGGTATATTTGGCTCATGCACAGTTTGAAGACATTGAAATTAAGGATCCCGAAGATAATAAGCGGCAAGGTTCACTAATTTTTCTTGGAGATATGATTCTTTTGGATGAATATTCCTATCTTCTTTACCGTTATTATGAATCCGATGTCGATGGTATAATTACGGTCATGACAGTACCGAAGGAAAGCGCGAGCTCTTATGGCATCGTTGATGTAGATGAGAATAATATTATCCAAAGAATGGTCGAAAAACCCAAAGAATATATCTCGAATCTAGCAATTGCGGGTATATACGCATTTTCATATTCGACAACTAAGGCATTATTTGACCATATAGAAGGAAGGTTAAATAAAAGGAGCGAGAAAACTAAGGAGATTTACTTAACCGAGAGTTTACAATATTTAATTGACAGCGGTCATAAGATCGCCGCAGTAGAACTAAAACAAGGAATTCTGGATTTTGGAAACCCATCAGCCTTATTGAATGGAAATAAATACCTTTTGGAGCATCATAATACTCCTAATAATGATTACAAGTCCAGAAATATTCAAATTGATAAATCACTTATTAAAAATTTTGTCCATATTGGAAATAATACCGTGATTAAAAATAGTGTAGTAGGTCCTTATGTATCCATAGGGGAGAATTGCGTGATACAGAATTCTATATTAGAGAATTGTGTAATAGAACGTAATACGAAGCTTAAAAAAATTATTACAGAAAATTCAATAATCGGAAGCAATGTAATTATCGAAAAAATGTCCAAAAGCAATATCATCGTGGGAGATAAATGTACGATGTAATCTCCTATTTCGGGGATTTTTATATATTAATTTTTATTGTAAATTAGGTTAATGGGCCTTTTCCTTTTTACTATTATTTTTCTCATTTGGCGGTTTGAAGTCATCTGGTACGTAGGGCTGAGCATATTTGTTGACAATTTTAAAAAATTCCTTGTCAGTTAATCCTGTAGATATCTTATCCATTTCGCGCTTAATTATATCAAACGAACGGCGAATTTGTTCCTTAGAGGTTTGCTCGTATTGCTTTTTCACTTCATTTACTATCGTTTTGATCACATCATCGGGAATCACATCCAAATCCAAAACCTTAAGTTTATTCTTTAACGCATGTAAAATAGATTTTGAGCCCGAAAACTTTCCTAAATAAAATTCCCTTCTACGACCCACCATTTTGGGGTTTATTGGTTCATAAGTTAGTGGATGTGCTAGAATTGCCGCAATATGTAATCCACTTTCGTGGCTGAATGCATATTGTCCCACGATAGGTTTATTTGGAGCAATTGGCAGGCAGAAGTACTTTTCACAGACTTCACTTAGTTCTGGTAGTTTAGTTAAGTCAATACCAGTATCAATCCCAATACGTTCTAATATTGTAACGACTTCTTCCAGCGCGGCATTACCTGCGCGTTCGCCATACCCGTTTATACACGTATGTGGAAAGGTGCAGCCTTCAAAAACTCCAGTCACCGTATTCGAGACTGCTAGACCGAAGTCGTTATGTGTATGGATCCCTATAGGGACTTTTTTATCAAGAGGGGCGATCACTTCATCTCGGATTCTTCCAATTAAATATTCCGTCGATCTTGGGGTTAATACGCCAACTGTATCCCCTATAATAACCCGCTCTGCTCCCGCATTTATAGCGGTACTGAAAACATTCTTTATATGATTAAACTCCGCCCTGGTTCCATCTTCTGAGACCCAATTCACTTTAAACCCATTATCCTTCGCATATTGAATAGAAGAATTTATCTGGTCCAATTCATCTTCCTTACTAATTTTGAGTGTCTCCATAAAAATCCCAGAAATCGGCATGAAGACGACAATTTCCTCCAAGTCGGCATCTATACACGCATCAATATCTTCCTTCTTGGGTCGAGCAATTCCTACGATCGAGGAATTATTACAATCCTCATTGACAATGGTCTTTACGATATGTTTTTCGGATTTACTGACCGCAGGATAGCCTACAGCAATTATTTCAACCCCAATTTCATCCATCATTTTCGCTAAATGGATCTTTTCGTCTAATGTGAGATAAACAGTGGGGCTTTGCTCACCATCACGAAGCGTTTCATCCCAAATATGAACCTTATCAGGGAGATCTTTATCCTTAAAGGCGAGTTTGTTATAATCTACGAGGAGATTTTCCAGATCTTCTTTACTAAATTTATAAGACATGATAAATTCGGGTAAGAGATTAAGTAGTAAGTATTAAAAATCTATATCATAATTAAATTAATTATATTTTATCTAATAATTAAAATCACTTAAAACTATGTTTTAGAAAAACTAATCCTCTTACTTTTAGGGAAAGATAATGAAATCAAATAAGTGAATAATAGTATTTGTTTTTAGAGAAATGGTAAATAGTTATTAAAGTAATTAGTTTTCTATTCTTTTCTGATGAAAGTATAACGTATTGATTAGGTGAGTTTAAATAGTTGAAGACTCTCAGAATAAGATTTTTCACTTAATAACATCCGTAATAAAGCAAGTCTCGACAATTTTAATCCCCTCTATTTGGGATATCTTTCCTTCGATTAGGGGATTAAAATCTTCAATAGAAGGAATTTCTACCTTTATAAAAAGCCCGCACTCACCTGAGAGCCTCCAAATGTCCGTAATTTCATCAATGTTCCTTAATTCTTTCAAAATCGATTTCATATTTTTAAAATCGGGCTCTATTTTGATGGTTGCCCGTGTTTTATGTTTGGAATTATTTACCACATAATCGATAGTGAAGTTTTTTATAACGCCTTCCTTTATCATGCTTTTAACGCGCCTTCGAACCGTGGCCTCTGTCCGGTTAACGGCTTTAGAGATATCATTATAAGACATCCTCCCATCTTTCTTAAGTTCCTCTAAAATCTTGAGATCAATTAAATCCAATCGAGTCATTTTTCTACCTTTTTTTAGATTATTCAAAGAAAAAGAAATCTATTATGTATAGAATACAACAAATGAATAATAAATTTTTCGAAAACGGAAAAGTAAATATTGTTTTTTTATATAAGATAGAAATCCCTTTTTTTATTAGGTCTAAAAAGTTAATATAATATGAGGTATTATGAATGAACTATTTCTCGGGTTAGATTGTTCAACCCAGAGCTTGACGGGTATAGTGATTAACTATGGCACTAAACATATAATTTGTGAAGAAATCATAAAATATGATGAGGACCTCCCGACTTATCACACCCAAAATGGAGTGATTATCGATAAAGACCTTACTAAGGTGCATTCAAACCCTTTAATGTGGGTTGATGCAGTAGACTTACTCTTTGAGAAAATGGAGCAAAAGTATGATCTCCTCAACCAGATAAAAGCAGTTTCAGGCTCTGGTCAGCAACACGGAACGGTGTATCTCAACGGCGACTTCAATAAACGATTAGGTAATTTAAAATATATAAAGTCAATTAAAGAACAAATTGAAGGCTGCTTAACAAGAAGAACAAGCCCAATATGGATGGATTCTAGTACATCTGAACAGTGCAAGGAGATTAGGGACACACTTGGCGGAAGGAAAGAGACAATCCAAATCACGGGTTCAAATACATTTGAAAGGTTTTCGGCCCCTCAAATTAGAAAGTTTTACCAAGAGGACCCCCAAGCGTATAAAAAGACCGCAACAATTCATTTGGTGAGTTCTTTTATGGCCTCGGTATTGTCGGGAAAGAATGCTCCTATAGATTATGGAGATGGGGCAGGAATGAATTTAATGAATATCAATCGCAAAGAATGGGACGATAAAGCCTTAAATGCTACGTCTCCTACACTAAAGTCTAAACTCCCCTTGTTAGTAAACTCAAATACCTTAATAGGTAAAATATCTCCATATTTTGTTCAAAAATATTCCTTTTCCCCAAATACTATGGCGACTGTTTGGTCAGGCGATAATCCAAATAGTTTAATTGGATTAGGGCTAACGAAGAAAGGTAGTTTTGCGATTAGCTTGGGGACTTCCGATACCTTTTTCGGTTTTTTAAAAAAACCGTATCTCTCGTTTAAGGAGCAAGCACATATCTTTGGTTCACCAACAGGAGATTATATGGGGTTGATTTGTTTTAAAAACGCTTCATTAGCCCGAGAAAAAATAAAGGCAGCCTTCAATTTGACTTGGAGAGATTTTTCCGAGATCTTAAGGGAAACTCCCGCAGGGAACCACGGAAAGATAATGATGCCATATTTTTTTCCTGAAATTGTACCGCTTGTTCTAAAGCCCGAGGTATATCGATTTGGGTTTGATGAAAGGGATATGGAGGGGAATGTAAGGGGAATTATTGAAGCACAGTTTCTTTCAATGCGCATACATTACCAATG
>CAZDJH010000213.1:0-5268 GCA_964505645.1 uncultured archaeon
AAATGAACTGAATTTATGGTTTTGCCTCACTATGATAATTATATTTTAGAAAATAAAAATATAAAAAAGATTGAACAAATTTAATTTCAGAGCCCTAATACATCTCTTGTCGAATATATTTTAGGTTTCTTGGCTTCTGCGATGAATTTTATTGCCTTAATTGCACCTGTAGCGAAGCATGATCGACTGTGGGCTTGATGCTTGAATTCTATCCGTTCACCGGGTCCCGCGTATAACACGGTATGATCGCCAACAATATCCCCGGCCCGAATGGAATGAACACCTATTTCCTTCTTAGCTCCGATCTCTCTTTTATTCGGTCCCTTTTTTCTGCCATACTTTGAAACGGTATTAAAATCGGTCCCTATCGCATCTCCTATTATATTTCCTGCCGTTATAGCGGTTCCGCTAGGTGCATCCCGCTTCCGATGGTGATGTGCTTCAATTATTTCAATATCCCACTCTTCTAAATAGGGGGATAAGATCGAAAGCATTTTAAAAAAAACATTTACACCTGTCGCCATATTAGAAGATATTACAGCAGGGGCTTCTTTCTCAGAAACTAGTTGCTTAAATTCTTTCATAAACCCCTCTGATAATCCAGTAGTGCCAATAACACAGCGAATCCCGCTATTGACTCCAATTAGACAATTTTTTTCCGTTGCTTCCGCCACGGTGAAATCAACTAAGACATCTGGGTTTGTTTCATCGATTACATTTTGGAGATTATTTACATCAGAGATGCTTAGATTGTTTGGATCTTTCATTCCGACTACGTTCTCTATTGAGTCCCCAATATTAATTACGTCGCATGCAGCTACTACTTCTATATTAGAATCCTTTAATGCTAACTTGGCTATTAATGCTCCCATAGAACCAGTTGGTCCTAATAGTAATAATTTAATCATATAATCATCATAAAAAAAGAATAATTTAAATAAATTTAGGATTGATTCAGAAAATCCCTATATCAGATCGAGGTTTTCTAAAACCGCCTTAATCTTCTCTTGGTTTTCTTTCAAGGGGGGTGTAAGGGGAAGTCTCATTCTCCCGCTCATAATTCCCATAATTTCGGCCGCGTATTTTACAGGTCCGGGATTTGTCTCGCAAAAGAGCACTTTAAAGAGGTCATATAACATCAATTGCAATTTACGCGCCTTTTCCCAGTTTCCTTGCCCCATAGTATTAATAAATTCGACCATTTGTTTTGGAATGATATTAGATGCTACTGAAATTACGCCTCTTCCTCCTAATGCCATGATATGATATGTTAATCCATCATCACCGCTCAAAACGGTAAAATCATCTGGGGTCATATTAATTACTTGCGTTATTTGGTCAATATCCCCGCTGGCACATTTGATTCCAACAATATTATCCTTTTCATTTGCTAATGTCGCCACAGTTTGGGGTTCAAGGTTTCTCCCTGTCCTACTTGGCACATTATAAAGGATGATCGGTAAAGAAACCGAATCTGCTATTTTAGAATAGTGATCAATCAATGAATGTTGTACTGGTTTATTATAATAGGGAACAACGATTAATAATGCATCTGCACCAACACTTTCGGCATATTGACTTAATTCTATTGCTTCTTGTGTAGAATTACTTCCCGTTCCAGCCAATACAAACGGATTTTCTCCGCTCTTTTTTGCCTCATCAAGCGTTATATCTATTGCCCTTCGATGCTCATCGTGATATAGCGTTGCGCATTCTCCCGTTGTACCCATTGCCAATAGATTGCACCCATTTTCTATTTGAAATCGTATAAATTCTCTATACTTCTCCTCGTCGAGAGAGAAATCTTCCTTAAATGGTGTTATCATTGCACTGATAACTCCGTAGGATCCGAACTTTTCAAGTGTCATTTCGTTTCAACTTTTATTCTTTTTTATATATTATGTTTTTTATCCTTTATATTTATTATTCAAGTTTTAAAATAAAATGTTTGATGACTATATTTTCCTTAATTTTAATTGTAAACTTCATTAAATCTATAAATACCCATTATGAGATCATTATTATCTGCTAAAAAAAGAAAAAAAATAATAAAGTTTTTGCCGAGAATTTTATACTTCTCCTTTTCCTTGTTTCCAAAAGCCCCAAAAGAAAATGGCTAATCCAACCATTGCAATGATGTGGAAAATATCGTTATGTGGTTGAAACTTAAATTGATTGCTTGCTCCAAATAATGGTTTATACTCGATAAAACCCCCGATTATTTGAACTACGCCTGCGATTAAAACTATTGTGAGCCCGATGATTAAATAGATCGCAAGCTCCTTACCCTCTTGTTTTGCTTTGAATGAGAAGAAATAGATAATAATACTGCAAAAAATAAGTAGTATACCCCAGACAAGAAAAGGCCAACCTGAGATAAAGCCAACTATGAAATAGATTACCACTAACGTAACCGGGATTAAAAGTAGCAATAAGTAGTCCGTCTCTTTTTGGTAAATAATAACACCCGCAACGATAAAAATAAAAGATATTCCTCCAAAAATCATAGTGAAGGGCCATAACATATCACTTAACTCTTGAGAAAAAACTCCGTGCGAAATTGCTCCAAACAAGGCAAAAAGACCGATTGAAATGAAACCTCCGACCCAATTTAATAAGCTTGTTCTATCCGCCTTCTTCATATCTTTGCTTTTCGTCCATAAATACAACAAAAGAGCAGCAAACAAGAATCCTTGGATAGCCAATATCAAATCAGTAGCAAACGTTACCGGCTCGCTTTCCTTAAATGTCAGAATCATATTAATCACATATTTCCTATTTTTAAATTTAAATAAGGTTAGGTTTAATAATATAAAGTTTTTAATAAATGTCTTCAGAAAATAAAGGTAAAGAAAATAATATCTTACTTAAAAGAGAAAAGGAAGGGATTTACTTTTCGTCTTCTTTAGATTTCTTTTTGGATATGAATCCCATTCTGCTCTGTAATCCAAAGAGCGGAATAAACCCATAGCTTAAACTCTGGTCAAACGAGCTCTCCGTATCATAGGTGGCTAAGTTTAAATTATAAATCCCATAGGGTGATTCTCGCGCAACTACATTGGCACTTCCCTTGAATAATTTTACCTTCACACTTCCCGTAACTTTGCTATTTACTTCATCGATAAAGGCTTCCAATGCATCCCTTAAGGGATCCACCCACATTCCTTCATATACTAATTCGGTCCATCTCTGGTCCACAGTTGCCTTAAAGGAATTCTCATGCTTTGTACACACATATTTTTCCAAATCTTTATGTGCTTTTATTAATATAAGTGCGGCAGGAACTTCATATGTTTCACGGGATTTCAATCCGATAGCTCGATCTTCCATATGTTCTATCCTTCCGACACCGTGCTTGCAGCCAATTTTATGCACCTTATTTATTAATGGTACACCTTCCATCATCTCCCCATTAATTCCCACGGGCATTCCCTTATCAAAATTTATGGTAATATATTCCGGATTATCGGGAGCCTCCTCGGGAGGAGTACTCCATTCCTTTGAGTCCTCGGGGGGCTCGATCTCAGGATGTTCCAATATATCGCATTCTGCACTCCGACCGAAAAGATTTTCGTCGGTGCTATATTTTTTATTCTGATTGGAGATTGGGATATCGTGCTGTTGAGCATATTTCATCTCTTCATCGCGCCCCATGTTCCATTCAATCATAGGTTGGAGAACTTCAATTTCCGGCGCGTATGCTCGGACTGTAGTGTTCAAGCGAATTTGGTCATTTCCCTTCCCTGTACATCCATGTGCTACTGCCTCAATCCCCTCCTTTTTGGCGATCTTTACAGATTCAATCGCGATTAAAGGCCTTCCAACTGCTGTACTTAACGGATAGACTCCTTGATATAATCCATTCGCCTTAATTGTGGGGAAAATATATTCTTTTACGAATATGTCCTTTAAATCTACGGTAAAATGCTTCTTCGCCCCAAGGTTATATGCTTTTTCCTCTATTTCCTTAAACCTCGAAGGGTCCGCCAATTCTTGACCTAAATCCGCGGTAAATGTATATATTTCGGCGCCGTAGGTTTCTTGTAGCCACTTTAACATACAAGATGTATCTAGGCCTCCTGAGTACATTAATAAAATCTTTTCATACGAAGTTTGTTTAGGTCCTAATTTACTCATAGGTATCATTTAGTCTTGTTTTTTTCAATAATAAATATTATAATGAATGGGTTAACTTATTATTTTTCAGCAGATAGCAGAGTTTATTTTTAAATTTTATATATGAATAATTATAGAAATGATAAAAATTAAATAAGAAGTGGTTTGTAATTATTATATAAAACTTGAGATATTCAAAATGGAAAAAAAAGACCTCTCTATAGAAATAACTAAAGATACCTATCAGAAAATCTTCGATAAAAGTCAAAATCCTGGGTTTCTCTGGAAAAAAATTAAAGGCAACTTAATATTAATCGATTATAATAAGAAAGGCGTTAAGGTTACTAAGGGAACAGTAAAGACAATCTTAGGAGTTAAGGCGAGTGAGTTTTATAAAGATCAACCCACAATCGTTGAAGATCTGAACCTCTGTATTGAAAAGAATATTAGTTTTTTAAAAAAAATCCATTACAATTATAAAAATATCGATAAAAAAGCTTATTTGAAGGTACTTTTTGATTTTATCCCCCCCGATATGGTTTTAGTTAGCACAAAAGACATAACCAAGCGAATGCAATTCGAGAAAGCGTTAAAAAACTCAGAAATGGAAAAATCCTTAATTTTAAATAGTATTTCAGAGTTAATCGCATTTCAAAATTTGAATCATGAAATTATTTGGGCAAATAAAAGCGCTGCGGACTCGATTGGTTTGAATCCAAAAGATTTAACCGGGAAAAAGTGCCATCAACTCTGGAATAATTTAGCTCAACCATGTGAGGGATGTCCTGTTAAAAAATCAATTAAGACGGAAAAAATAGAGGAGTCTGAAAGAAAAGATGCCCACGGAAATTATTGGTATATAAAATCATTTCCCGTAAGAAATGAAGATGACGATCTTATTGGGATTGTAGAGGTAACTGAGGATATAACGGATAGGGTAAGGACACAAGATGCATTAAAGAAATCTGAAGAGAAATATGAAACATTATTCCAAACTACGGGGGCTGCAACGGCAATAATTGAAGAAGATACTACGATTTCGATAATAAATGATAGGTTCGAAGATTTGACTGGTTATAATAAAGAGGAAATGGAGGGAAAGATAAACTGGCAGGAGATTGTATATGAGGAGGATTTAGAAAAAATGAAAAA
>CAZDJH010000213.1:5278-6917 GCA_964505645.1 uncultured archaeon
ATACCATTATAACCGTAGAGAAGATCCCAAATCCGCCCCAAGAACCTATGAAGCCAGAATCATAAACAAAGAAGGAGAACAACTCTATGTTTTACTGAACGTTGATATGATCCCCGGTACAACTCAGAGTGTAGCATCCCTGACAGATATTACCTATCAGAAGCGAATACAGAACGCACTAAAGGAATCAGAAGAAAAATTCAAATTAATTACCGAGCAATCGCTATTGTCGATTGGAATATTGCAAGATGGTGTTTTTAAATATTTTAACCAACAATTCATAAAAAAGACAGGTTATACGAGGAGGGAAATTGAAAGTTGGAAGCCTGGAGAATTTTTAAAAATCATCCATCCAAACTATAGAGATTTTGTAAAAGAACAAGCAACCATAAAACAAAGGGGCGAGAAGGATGTCATAGTCCATTACGAGTTTCAAGCTGTAAGAAAGAACGGAGAGGTATATTGGGAGGAGATATACTCAAAACCAGTTAAATATAAAGGGCGCTTTGCGGATTTAATTACCACAATTGAGATAACTGATCGTAAAGAAGCAGAAATCAAATTAAAACAATCTCAAAAACGATATTTTAAGGCATATAACCGAGCAGAGTTCTATAAGGACCTATTTGCCCACGATTTCGCGAATCTACTCCAAAGTATTGAATCCATAGGGGAACTAATTGAGATATATCAAAAGAATCAAAAAGGTCAAGAGAATTCAAAAAAAGTATCGGAACTATTAGATCTACTTCAATCTCAAGTATTAAGGGGTGCAAACTTGATATCAAACGTTAGAAAATTGTCCCTTCTCGATAACAACGACATCGATCTCAAACAAATGTCAGTGAAAAAGGCATTGCAAGAGGCTATAAAGGATATTAAAGAAAAATTTGAAAAAAAGCGGATTGAAATTGGTCTTTCCCTGCCTAAAGGAGATCTTTTAATTAAAGCGAATGAATTACTTTATGATGTATATATAAACCTTCTTTTAAATGCCATCAAGTATAATGATAATACGGAAGTGTTGATTGATATTGATATCTCAAAAATCCAAACTGATGATGGTATATTCATTAAGTTGGAATTAAAAGATAATGGAAGAGGGATAAGGGATGAAAGAAAGGAAAAAATCTTCCAAAGGGATTATACAGATGGAGAAAAAGGACAAGGTATTGGCTTGGGGTTATCACTTGTAAAACGGATATTGGACACATATAACGCCACAATCACAGTAGAAGATCGAATTAAGGGTAATTACCACATGGGTTCTAACTTTATAATAGTAATCCCTCAGTATAAATGAAAATAAAAAACACCTAATTCTCATTATTCCATTTCTATCAGCTAAAAAGAGAAGATTTAAATGTATTAACTTGTTTTATTTCAATATTAGATGAGAGAATGTTTTAAGTTTAAAAAAGAAGGTAGAAATTAACTAAGTTCCCATGTAAATATGAACCGATTTAAAGAAATTTAATACAAAATTGGTTAAAATAAAATTGATTAAATTTATATCAATAATATTGAAAAAATTAGTGGTCTTTAATAAAAGATTTACGGGGTTTTAAATAAAAAATGACCTCTATATTTATTTGCGAAGATGATTCTTCAATAAAGAAGATATATGAAAAATTTTTAA
>CAZDJH010000214.1:0-6881 GCA_964505645.1 uncultured archaeon
TAGAGATCAGAGATAATTTTCTATTTCATTGAATGCTGGTTAATAGGTATATTCAGATTTCTGAAATTACCCTTAAAATCGAGATGGGAACTATTTTATTAAGGAAAGCATTACTTTTATCCCTTTTCTCTTATCCCCTTTACGATCTGGGGAAAATCTTATATTAATACTAGTGTAATATATTATGTAGATCGTTGATTAAATTGACAAATTACTTAAATGTGTTTAACCTTATGAAATACAGAGTAACAGATAACATAGAATTAGAGATCATTAATGTAAGTTAGTATCAGTTAAAATATATGATATTTATATTTATCTCAAACACTTTATTAAGCATAACAACATAATCACTCCCGCTAGTAAAACCATCGTTATCAATATCAATAGAACTCAAACTGGACTATTATGATAGGGAAAATCAAGAAATTTAAGGAGAGATTTTTTGTCCATAGAGAGATTAAATAACCGTATTGGGTGTGATTCGACTTTTAATTTCTCCTTTTCAGAAATTTTCTTTAATTCCTCTTCATTATAGATTTTTGAGGGGAAATAATCCTTATCCTCAAATAATTGAGAATTTATATTTGACAAATCCCTACATACTCCGACTTGGCAGCCGAATACCAGCGCGGTACGATATTCAAAGGATGTTAAAGGATCTGCACCAATCCCAATAAGCTTTAAATCCTCAATTTCTATGTTGTTAAGGAGTAGTTCAGACCAATATTTTAGAACATTTTCCAATTGTCGAGCCGATTTCTCAAGTTGGTTAAAATTATCTTGCTTTTTAGGAGAGAGTTCCAGATTCAGTTCCTTTAATATCTTCCCAGAGGCGTTTCCAGTTGATTTTATAGCCTTATAACCTTTTTCATCTATTCCCCGTGAAAGAAGAGTAAATGATTTATGTTGAAAAGTATTTGATAATATTTCTTCGATTTCTTTCATTGATTTTCCTTGAATCTGCGATATTTTCCCCGCTAAAATCACTATAGGGGGTTTCATCCGACTGATTTGACCTTTTTGTATCTCCTCAATCGCCCTAATTGCGCTGTGTTCGTTAAATCTATATGCTAATCCCAGAAGTAATAGATGTTTTACTAACTTTAAACCGAGTATCTTATCCTCAAATTCATATAATAAATCAATCGTATTTAATGTCGTACCAATCATCCATTTAGAATTGCAATATCGTATTCCCGTCAAGTAATTAAGTAACGACTCCATAATGTTGCCTAAAAATAAGTGAAATAATCCTAAATCAAAAAATACCCATGGGATATTCACTCCAATTTCCTTTTGCATTTCGCATTTTGCAATTACATTTTGAAAAATAGGTTTGGAATATTGGAGAATTTTGTAGTTCTTATTGTGGGAGATTTCCAAAATGAAGTAATTGCCAACAGCATAAGAATCATCGGGATCACAGTTATATGCCTTTTCATAATAATTTAATGCCTTATCAAGATTTCCTTTCTTCTTCCACCAACCACCAAAAATAGAATAGGCATCAGAATCCTCGGGGTTTTCTTCAATCGCCAATCTTAAATATTTTTTGGCCCTCAAATACTGGTTGCTATTGGGATTCGTAGTGCTTTTTGAGAGGGCTAAACCATATTCTCTATTTAGTCGCGATGATAATATAACTTTTTGGGAATACCAATCAAGAATATTTATAGTCTCCTCCCATTTCTCAATAGAACGGGCGAGGCTTGTAATTCTATATACATATTGTTCAACCTTTGATAAATCGGGAGCAATTTCTACTACAATCTTTAAACGTTCTATTTCTTCCTTAATTTCTTGATTGGTCATATAGGCCCCGTAATTCTTTACGTACATATCCAATTCCTCAATCATCTTTTGAAAGCCCGCATCAGTATTTTCTAAGACCGCAGAGACCCGATTAAATGACCGTTGAATAGTTTTTGGGATTGGGAAGTTGGCTTTATAAACTCTATCGTGCGCAATCTCCCCCCAAGCATGCTGCAATAAGGTACGAACTTGAATTTCAGAGTATAGATCTTGAAGTTCTTCAAATAATTCTCTCCTCATATCTCTTGAAACATCATTCCCATTATATATCTTACCTTCTCCATCGTAATCCCGTTCTATTACTTTGAAATTACTAAATATGATTTTATCCTTCGAATCTGCTCCTAATGAAGAGGTTTTTTTTTGAAAGGTCAGACCTTCTACGATGGGAGATTTTAGATTTAACTGAATGATATAATGCTTTGAAAGGTATCCAAATTGAGAGACCCCAAGTTCACTAAGTTTATCTTCGCTCTCTTCCCAGTAAACTCGGAATTCTTTTTCTATAAGCTTGGAGCACTTTTCCACCCCCTCTAAAGTAGGAAAGATGCATCGCCCTCCGCATAAATCCGTCAAATCGTCTATAGGATTATTGCTATATTTATGTTTTTTCCCGGGACGTTGTATCTTTTCAGCAAAACTCACTATATCTTTTGCTCTAGTTTGAACTATTGCTGCACCAACTTTTTTAACAATTTTATGTAAGATTTGTAATAGCACTTGTGATAGAAGTACGTATTTAGTCCGTTCTTGCTTAAATATATTGATTTCTCGTATATATTCCTCTTTATTTTTACTTATGTTTGAATTGGACATCTTAAATTCGTAAAATTTTTTTCATTTTACTCTACAATTAAATAAAAAATGATTTATTCTATAAATATATCTCCCGATCCTTTACATCTGGGACATTGTTTATGGGGTCCATAAATGACTCCCGGAGGGGCTATATCAATATATCCTTGTCCGTGGCACTTAGGGCATGTTACTTTTCTTTCATCCTTTTCGTGATTGAGTTCAAAGGATTCAGGAAGAAGATTAAGTTTGGTTTGTTTGGATTCATGCATTTCATGATCGGGAATTTCCGAAGAGAACGCAGGGCGAATCTGTCCCGTCTTTTTAAAAAAATAAAAATCTGAAAACAG
Source organism: uncultured archaeon (assembly GCA_964505645.1). GTDB lineage: Archaea > Asgardarchaeota > Lokiarchaeia > Sigyniarchaeales > SOKP01 > TEKIR-8. The sequence goes on from CAZDJH010000214.1 coordinate 2,961, forward strand.
ACTATATATTAAATAAAGAACCCAGATTATAAACGGGGCAGCCAGTATAAATGCTATATATAATAACGTTGGGGCAGAAATGACTAAAGAAAGACACCCCAAAAAGAGGACTAATAAATAATAACAACCCCAATACCATCGCATCTTTTTTATTAGGCTTACCCGTTCAGAATAAATGCAGAATGTATGCCAAGAACGGTCTTTTTCTGGAAAAGTTTTTTTGAGAGCCATAAGAAACTAAATGTTTATTTTGAGTTCGAGGAGTATTATTATATCCTATTCTCTCAAGCATTTGAGCAATAAAAAAGCTTATTATTCGTAAAAAAAATATTAAATTAATAAGTTAATGGAGTTCTATAGGTTTTAACTTTTGACCAATTTATAATAATTTATATTCTTTTTATCATTATTAAGATTTTGTTTTTTAACTCTATTCCTATATAGTGTATTTTTATGAGTTTGTGATAAATAATTCCTTGAAGGGGTTTTACAGAGAAATAAAAACTTAGAAAGAGCATTGATCATTATTTTAAATCAGTGTCAATTAAAATTAATTTGAGGAATAATTTAATGTCAGGGGATATATCTTTAGAAACTAAAGTTTTAGAACATCAAGATATTAAGAAGGTAAAAGTGAGATTTAACGATACGGATATGATGGGAATCGTCCATTTTAAGAATTATATGATCTATTTTGATGATGGATTTGTTAGTTTTATGAATTCAATCGGAGGAAATAAACCAGTGGAGCAATTAATTCATGAGGGGGTCGCCCTTGGTGTAAAGCATGTGGAGATCACTTATGAAGCTCCAGCTACATTTGGAGATTATATTATTGTTAAGACAACTATAAAAAAGGTTGGAAATAAATCAATAACTTTCTTACATGAACTCTCCAGAGAATCTGATGGTAAAATCGTAGCTAAAGTGAAAGCCATTCGCTTTATAATGGACTTAAAGACGAAAAGACTAAAAAATTGTAAGAATTTTTTTCGTTCTTTCTTAAGAGTCTCATAGATTTACTAAAAAAATTAAATGCATCTAAAAGTAAGGTATCATTTTTTACCAATTAAAAACGATTACCCCTTTCCTATTATGTTTATTAATTACAATTTTTACTGATTCATTTAATGGGTTATTCTCGGCAAGAAAGAAATGTTGAAGATCAGGTTTATCAAATAATCCGTAAAAATCAATAATTCTGAATTTAGGATCCACGAAATCACGGAGAATCTCAACTAATGCTTCAAATCTAAGTTCTTTAATGTTTAATATTGTTTCGAGTTCTGATTCAGCACAAGCAAATTTCAACATTGCTTCCATCATTGATCTTCCCGCCGGCAAGCATGAGGGGGGATCAATTGAGCATCCAGCGCCAACCAGAAACGTTAGGTTCTTGTTTGCGGTGAATATATCTTGAATGGTTAAACTAGTGGGCTTCATTTTTTATAATATTAAAATAATTTAAATTATTGAATTAATCGAAATTCTATAATATAAATTTGCTTTTAAGGTTATGTCTATGTTTAGTTTATTAGTTCTTCATAAATATAGCGAATTATTCCCAAATATTAATATGCAGAAGCAATTATAGCTGGATTGTTTTTATCTCCCAAGGTTTAATATTTATTTTCTTGGAGTGAACTTCTGATAAAAAATTATAATTAAAATCTAATTCTCTGTAAGATTTTTTAAACCATTTACCATTTAAACTGATTTCTTGCTTCTCGCTTGTAGGATTAAATAGCCTTAAATATCTCTTTCCTCCGCGACACCATATATTCGGAACACTAAAATATTTCTTACTATTCAATTTAAGAAAATTGCCTGAATAACTATCGACTTTACAGTTAAAAGTAGCGCCTAATAACTTATAATAATAAGAATTGACATAAAATAAAGGGTGTTTGAATATGGTTTTTCTATTAGCCGTATCTTCGCTCGTAATAGAGATAGAATACTCGTATTTACCTCTATTTGGTATTGAATTTATAATTTCATTGAATTTACGATTAATAAGAAATCTTTGACTATTCTTTGTTATATATAATATTCCATTTTTTTGATCCTTGACCCAAAGGTAATCTAGTGTTTGTATTTGTCTCCGTTTAGTTTTTTCCATTCCAAAGGGATAATTAATATATATCTCTTGTATTGTGTTTGTCGGATATATAATAACTTCCATCTTGGATTTTGATTCTAAAAGACATTTCAATCGGTTTACGTCATTATACTGGACGAATTTCAGTCTAAATTCTTTTTTATCGTTAATTCCATTGAAATTATAGCTTTTTTGAATAGAATCTGTGATTTTTTCTTCTAATATCAAATTGTAATCCGTTTGAGATCTAAACTTCATAGTACAAAAATCTTCTCCCTTGTAAGACATAGAGATCGTTTTTTTGTCTTTTAAAATCCTTAGATCATAATAAAAGTGAGATTTGGGAATTTTCTTGGTTGATTTTTCTTTTGATTTAAATTTAAATATTTTATATCCAAGACCAGGGATTTGAGCGATCATTTTTAGGGTGGTATCTTCAATTAAATACTGAACTTTATCATTGTTGTCCATATCCACTAAATCTTTATTTTTTTCAATCTTGAATTCATTCAATTTGACATTGATGATATCTTTTCGTTTATATGGAGAAATATTAAGCACAATAATTAATCTATCGTTTTCTGTTCTTTCATTTACAGAAGATGATGTGCTAGAATGCTCAGCGATCTTAATAAGTCCTTTTTCGATAAATTCTTCACATTTATTCTGAATTTTTTTATGTATTCTCAATGATAACTCCGAGATTTTTATTTTTGGTTTATTATCTCTTATTTTATCATATTTTTCTTGAGGTAATTGGAATTGGGAATAATCTCCATGTCTTATAAAAGGGACAGCGAAACAATCATGACTCTGTGTTAACAATAGATCTCTCCAGATGCCATCTAAAAATAGATCATTATGTTGCTCTTCATAATAATTTAATATAGTATTTATTATTTCAGCAGTTAATAAACTTGTCTCAGATCTCTTATTTTGTAAAAAAAGGTTGGGTGTTAAAAAAATTGAGTCGCCTAAAAGGAATTCATCTCGTTTATATTTAAATTCTCCGCCACTCTCATGTCTTTCCAGAAAATCTGAGAAGCAGAGAAAAGACCCTAATATATTTGAGAATTTAGATATTTGCCAGACTTCCTTCATCAGTGGTTGATTAACAATAAAATCTTCGATTGATGAGTAAAGAATCGTATTTTTAAATGGTTTTGCCTCTGCTTGAAACAATAAATTGGGTAATTCTTGATAAAAGGTGCCGTGCCAATACTCTCCATCAAACAATCCAGATTGATCTGTTAATGCCTCGATTGAGGTATTATCTAACCCTTTCCAAGAGATTTTAGGAGTAATAGATGCTGGAGCGGCCCCTAGCAGCCTCGTCTTTAGGGATGCATACCTTATATCAAATCCAACCAATATTTGAGGGATTTGGGGATGTAAGGAACTTTCAGAGCAATAATAAACTCGTGAGTCAATTCCTAATTTCTCTAAAAATCCGAGACCATGTTCGAATTGTTTTATATTTGATTCTGGACCGATAATTAAACAATATGGTTGAGAATATGTGGGATTTATAATCTCAAACTTTCCTTTATTATAGAGTGTGCGAAATTTAGAAAATAATTTCTTTTCATTCGATTGGAGCCATTCTAAACAGCAAATAGAAATTTCAAGGTTATAAGGGATATTATTAGCAATTGCTAATTTCATTATATCGATTAGCTTTTTCATAGCATAATCGGGTGAATCAAATTCACAGAAGCCAATCTGATCTATAATTACACCTCCATGACCGCCCACTAAATAATATAAATCTGGTTGGATTTCCTCGTCTAAAATTTTTTTTAATTTATTGATGATACGTT